>JAYELD010000089.1 GCA_034717215.1 Caldisericota bacterium | reverse complement strand
ACCTCCTTGATAAAAGTTTTTAATTTTATAATTTGAAAAAAAACATATTTTTATTATACTGATTTTATTCATAGTTCAAAAACTTTTTTAAAAGATTTTACTTTTTAAAAATAACTTAAAAAAGGAGGTGAAGAGCAGTTGATATTTTTATTTTCAAAAAAAACAAACTTTTAAGGAGGATTACATGAAAAAATTAACAGTACTACTTTTGGTCGTGCTGATTGGAATTTTAAGCTTTTCTGTAGGTTGCGCGCCAAAAGAAGAGGCAGAAACGCCTGAATTTAAGTTAGCCGCGCTTTTCCCGGGCTCAACTCAGGATGCAGATTACAACGCTATTGGATACGTAGCGCTGCAAGAAACTGGAAACAAGTATGATATAAAAATAGCTTATTCTGAAAAAGTTGCAGTACCTGATGCAGAAAGAGTAATGAAAGAATATGTAAATGAAGGATACAACATCATATGGGTACATGGAGCTCAGTTTAATGGAGCAGCACTAAAAATAGGGGATGACTATCCAGATGTCACCTTTATTATAGAAGTTGATGACGAACCAGCAGAAAAGAAAGCTAACTTCTGGTATATGGATAGAAACTTTTACACTGGATTTTATATACTTGGTTCTTTAGCGGGTTTAAAAACTGAGACAGGAAACATTGGTTATCTTGGAGGGCTTGAGCTTCCCTTCACTCGTGGCGAAATCAATGCAGCAAGGCAAGGAATTCGTGATGTAGGTTCAGACGCTACGCTTGAATATCTTTATGTAGGAGATTTCAATGATCCACTAAAAACAAGACAGGCAGCAGAAGGTTTTATATCAAAAGATGTTGATGTAATCATAAGTGGTGTAAATCTTGGAAATTATGGGCTTTATAATGCTGTTAAAGAAGCAGATAAACTAGTCTATATAACTACAAAATATACTGACAAGAAAGTTCAAGCTCCTGATAATTATCTCACGTCAGACCTCTTTGATTTCACTGTTCCAATAGAGGGAATTGTAGGTAAAATACTGGACGGAGAAAAAGGTGGCTTCATTAACTTAGATTATGGCAAAGGGAAAGCAAGATATGCTCAATTCCCGATCAGCAATGTATCAGAAGAAATCCAGGCAAGAATACAACAGATAGCAGATGATGTCGAAGCAGGTAAAATTGATATTGTAAAGAATCTCGCAGAGGTTCTCCCATAAGAGTAAATCAATTTATTTTTAAGGGCTCCCAAAAGGGAGCCCTTAAAAAATTAAAGGAAACGAAATGGAAAATAAAAACCTCGTTGAACTAAAAAATGTACTAAAAACTTTCGGAGAAGTTGTCGCACTGGATAATGTCACCTTTACAGCGGAAAAGGGAAAAATTCACGGTCTTCTCGGAGAAAACGGTGCTGGAAAATCAACCCTAATGAACATTTTATATGGCCTTTATTCTCCCGATAAAGGGGAAATTTACATAGATAATAAAAAAGTTAAAATTAAATCACCCTTTGATTCAATAAAGCTTGGGATAGGAATGGTTCATCAAATTTCTACATTGGTTCCAGAATTTAATGCAGTTGAAAATATCATCCTCGGTACACCAGAAGACAAATTTAAACTACCAATTAAAGAAGAACAAGAAAAAGTTAAAAAAATAATGAAAGAACTTGGATTAACTTTTCCTCTTGATATAAAAACAAAAAAGCTCCCAGCAGGAGTAAAACAAAAAATAGAAATTATAAGATCATTACATAAAGGAGCAAAACTTCTCATTTTAGATGAACCGACAACATCTCTTGTGGAAAGTGAATTTAGACAATTACTTAAATCCTTAAGAACCCTTGTAAAAAAAGGAGTAACGGTAATCTTTATAACTCATAAAATAAAAGAGATAATGGAATCTTGCGACTCAGTTACTGTACTCAGGAGAGGAAAAGTTCAAGATACAATAAACAAAGAACAAATGACTAAAGAAAAACTGGTAAAGCTTATGTTCATGGAAAAAGATATCAAAGTTACAGAAAGTGCATTACCTAAAGTAGAGTTGCCTACCATCAAAAGAAGCAAAAAACCCGTATGTACAGTAAAAAACATTGAAGTAAAAGGCAAAGAAAAAAGCAAGGGATTAAAAAACATCTCGTTTGATGTCTATGGAGGAGAAATACTTGGTGTTGCCTCTGTCTCTGGAAATGGTGAAAAAGAACTTGCTAGCATTATGATAGATCCTTCCCTCTTAAGTAATGGAGATATCTTTGTAAACGGGGAAAGCATCAAACGTTTATCAACACTTTCTGTTTTTAATAAAGGAGTGGCTTATACTCCGGAAGATAGAATCAAAGAAGGAATTCTTAATGACGGAAGCATAAAAGAAAATGTACTGCTTGGCCATCATACAGAAAAAAGATTTTTTAAAAAAAATCTTTTTATCGATTGGGACGAAGCGACAAAAGCAGCAAGGAAAACAATTAAAGATTACAATGTGTCTACGCCTAGCGAAGAGCTTGCAATCAGGCGCTTATCTGGTGGCAATATTCAAAAGGTAATTATGGGAAGAGCATTTGTTAGCCCAACTGATTTACTCATAACACATAATCCTACTTCCGGGCTTGATGTTTTAACAGTGGAATTTATATTTAATAAGCTTGTTGAAACCAGAAATAATGGCGGAGCTGTTCTCTGTATAAATGAAGATCTAGATGAATTGATGATAATAAGCGATAGAATAGCTGTTCTGCACAATGGAGAGCTTAGGGGCATTTTCCAAAGAAGCGAATTTGATAAATATAAAATTGGCCTGTTAATGATAGGGGGTTAGGTATACAAAAAATGAAAAAGAAAAACATAATTCAAAAAGATCTCGGAACAAAACTCCTGAGGAGCTTGTCTGTCTATGGACTAGCGCTTTTTATTGCTTTTGGCTTTATCTCCATCATTATCGCTCTCCTTGGCTTTAGTGTTCCAGATGCATTAAAAACTCTTATAACCACGTCTTTTAAATCTGCTTTCGGATTTCAGGAGACAATAAAAAAGACAATCCCTCTCATTTTTACAACATATGCTTTTACTATACCTTTTATGATTAAATTCTTTAATATAGGCGCATGGGGACAGATGCTTTTCGGAGGAACTGCTGTCGCGGCAGTAGGATTATTAATTGGAAACTTTGGCTTGCCGGCCTTCATAATGATTCCTCTGCTGGTAGTTGTTGGAATTTTAGCAGGAGGTCTATGGGGATGGTTTGCAGGTTTTTTAAAAGCTAAGTACGATGTAAATCCGATTATTTCAACTATTATGCTTAATTTCGTCGCAGTCCTATTCGTAAATTTTATTGCCACCTCTCCAGCGTTTAAGGACCCGCTGGAAGGGCACCCCATTACAAGACCACTGTCAAGTTCTGCAACACTTGGTTTTTTTCATGGAATACCATATTCTATCATTTTGGCTATACTTGCAATAATTTTCGTATATATACTACTAAAAAAGACAAAACTTGGATATGAAATTACCTCAGTAGGATATAATTTACATTCATCGCAAACTTATGGGATAAATTTTCAGAGAACAATTATGCTCACTTTCCTTCTAGGAGGAGCCCTTGCAGGATTAGGAGGAGCACTTGAAGTAATGAATATCCATGGAAAACTTATAGAAGGCTTTGCTAAAACAAGTGGAGCTCAGTATGGAGTATTCGGAATTTTAACCAGCTTAGTAGTCGCAGGAAGCCCAACAGGTGTTCCAATAGCAGCCTTTTTTATGGCAGTGCTTTTAGTTGGTGCTGATGCACTTCAAAGAACTATGCAAATCCCAGTAGAAATGGTATTTCTTAGCCAGGCATTAATTGTCTTATTCATTGTTATTATAAGAAAAAAATTTGAAGCAAAAGGAGGTAAATAATGACATTTATAACCTCTTTTATATCGCACACTCTTGTTTACGCAACGGTTTATACACTGACAAGCCTTGGAATTATACTTGGAGGAAGGACAGGAATCTTTAATGTTTCTGCTGAAGGTATTCTGCTTGCTTCAGCATCTACTGGATTTGTAACTGCCTATCTTACAGGCAGTTGGCTAATAGGATTTATTACAGGAGCCCTTATAGGTGCAGCATTTGGCTTTATACTGGCGTTTGTTCACGAAACATTTAAGGTTAATCAATTTATACTTGGCATAATTCTTGTCATCTTTGGTTCCGGGCTTTCTGACTTACTGTATAAAATTATTGTTGGAGTAAGATTGTCTGCTCCTCAAGCTCCACATGTCCCAACTGTAATTATACCTTTCTTGTCTAAAATCCCTATTATTTCAGGTATTTTAAATCAGGATGTTGTCGTTTACTTTATGTATTTTGCAGTTATTATTGCATATTGGTTTTATTATAAAACCAAAGTTGGTCTTGAAACAAGGGCAATTGGAGAAAATCCAAAAGCAGCTGATGTTGTTGGAGTAAACGTAAAAAGAAGAAGATACCTTGCAACAATTATTGGTTCAGCTTTAATAGGTGTTGCAGGAGCATACCTTCCAATCGCAATAACGGGTACATACTCTCCGGATATTTCGGCAGGTAGAGGATTTATGGCAATAGGAATTGCAATATTTGCAAGCTGGAAACCACAGAGAGCAATATTAGGGGGATTTTTATTCGCAGGTATTGAAGTTATAGCATTCCAATTAGAATTAATATCCGCCAACATTCCTTATCAATTCTTTCTTATGCTTCCATTTATTTCGGTTCTCATTATCATGATGATATTTAAAAAACAGATAGAATTTCCTGCATCTGTTGGAAAACCATACAGCAGAGAATAATCTTTTATTTGCTACACGCCTAAAAAAGACTCATTCTGTAAAAATTATGGAGGATGAGTCTTTTTATATTTCAATCCTGTCAGGCCATGCCTCCCTCATTGCAACAGACCAGACCTTATTAATGTAGTTTAAAACAAAATAGTTCTGCATAAGATGCAGCCAAAAAGCCCCTCTCTCTGTCAAAGAAAATTGATTTGTTTCTTCTCTGCACAATCCCAAAACTTTAAACACCCATATAAGTCGGGAAACTTTATTGTCCCCTTCACCAAATAATTCTTTCAAATGTTTTTTGGGAATATACGTATCATATAATCGCCAGTACAGCCAATAATATCTGGATAATTTCTTACCTACATCCATCTTCAATGCTACTGGCAATTTCCTGCTGGAAAGTGTTTTTATATATTCTTCAATAGAAAATGTATTGAAGTAAAAGGCATTTGAAACAAACGAACCAGCTCCGGCACCAATACCAATATAACACCCTCTTGTAACAGAAGAATAACGTGGAGCATTGCCTTTTTTAAAACCCCAGACAGATACACGTTGAAAGCCGCTATCAAGACAGAACTGATGTATTGCACTATACATCTTCCTTCTCGTAAATATATTTGGCATTTTAATTCTTTTTAGTTTCAAATATTCCCCTGCAATAGAATATGGAAAGGTAAATAAAGGATAAAGAGTAACCTGGTCTACACCTAAACTAAATGATTTTCTAAGATCATTAATCACATCACTAATGTTTTGTCCTGGTAAGGCAAACATCAAATCGAAGTTAACTAATTCAAAATGAGATGAGAGAGCAAGTGTTGCCGCTTGGGGCAAGATGTTTTCTCTGTAGCTTCTCCCAAGAAAAGCAAGACACTTATCATTAAAACTCTGCACCCCGAGACTCAAAAGAGTTACACCATACTTTTTTAATTTATTTATCACCTCTTCATTTATATCGTCCGGATTAGTTTCGATAGCAATATCGCCTGTCAAAATAAAGCATTCTTTTATTTTTTTTAAGATTACTCTCAGCTCATCAATAAGGTTTGTCGGAGTACCGCCACCTATGTATATGGAAGATATTTCAATTTTTCCCAATCGCTTATAATACTGTTCAATTTCGTTAAGCATAGCATTTACATACGGTTTTACCAATTTTTTATCGTATTTTACTTTATTGTAAGGACAGTAAGGACACATATTTTTACAAAACGGAATATGAATATACAAATCGATTTTGTCTATCCCGGGAAGATCAATACTGTCTATGTGTTTGAATACGAATTCTTGCTCTGCTCCAAGCAAATACCGACGAACTCGTCCTGTTATAATTTCTATTAGCATATCGAATTTTCCCCTCCCCGAATCCATTTCACCGCCAATAATATATTCTCGTGTTTCATTATAAAACAAAACGGCAATAGAAAAACTACTCCCAGAGATAATTGAAAAAGTTATCTATAATGCTAAAATGATTAATATAACAAAAAATCTCAATCTGCTAAAAGTATGGAGGGCAAAATGAAATACAATTTTGACAAAATCATTGATAGAAAAAATACCGGTTCCTGGAAATGGGACACCACAGAACTTATATTTGGAAGTGATGCTGTCCTTCCTATGTGGGTTGCAGACATGGATTTTCCTATTGCAAAACCAATTATTGATGCATTAAAAAAAAGAATTGATCACGGAATTTTTGGTTACACAATGCCCTGGGATTCACTCATAAAAGCAGTTGTCGATCGTGTAGAGCAAAAATACAATTGGAAGATAGAACCAGAGTGGATCGTATTTACTCCAGGTGTTATCCCCGCAATATACAGCGCAATCAAGGCCTTTACACACCCAGGAGATGATGTAATACTTCAAGGCCCTGTTTACTACCCTTTTTGGGACGCAATAAAAGATAACGGATGCAATGTTTCAAACAATCAATTAAAATTAGTCAACACTCATTATGAAATGAACTTTGAAGATCTTGAAAAAAAGTTTGCACCTCGTCCCGAAATGATACCTTCGCCACCCCGTGCAAGAATGATGATACTCTGCAATCCTCATAACCCTGTCGGCAGGGTGTGGAGCAAAAAAGAGTTAAAAAAAGCAGGAGAAATTGTCTTAAAACACGACGCCATTGTAATCTCTGATGAAATACATTGCGAGCTACTGCTTACAAATTCAACTCATACACCGTTTGCAACAATTTCAAAAGAGTTTGAGCAACATTCTATTACCTGCATGGCTCCCAGTAAAACATTTAATTTAGCAGGACTTGAAGCATCATCAATCATCATACCAAATGAGGATCTGCGCAATAAATTCAACATCGCAAAAGAAGGAATCACATTAGACCCAAATGCTTTAGGTCTGGTAGCACTTGAAGCGGCATATCGGAATGGCGACGAGTGGCTTTCTCAATTGCTTGATTACTTAAGGGGGAACCTGGAATTTCTTATGAAATATTTCGAAGAAAAAATTCCACAGGTTAAAGTAGCAAAACCTGAAGGAACATACCTTGTATGGTTGGATTTTCGAAAATTAGGTATGAACAATGAGAAACTCAGCGCATTCTTAAGACAAAAAGCTAAAGTTGGACTTGACGATGGGTACCTATTTGGCCCAAGCGGATCAGGATTTGAAAGAATTAATATTGCCTGTCCCAGAAGTATATTAAAAGAAGGGCTAAAAAGAATAGAAAAAGCTATAAATAACTTATAGATTCATTTACTTAAGCTCTTTGGCTATGGTAGCCAACCACTCCATAATTTTTATATCTTGAGGGCATTTTTCTTCGCACTGCCCGCACTGAATACACGATACAGCACTGCTCCCGTTCTCTTTCATTAAGGCAAACCATTGTTTAATACGCGGCATCTTATTATACATCTTCCCTATATTATAAAGTATAAAATTGTGAGGGATATCTACTCCATAAGGGCATGGCATACAGTATCCACAGTCAGAGCACAGAATCGGCTGTATTTCCCGATATTTATCCCGTACACGTGCAATTATATCCAATTCCTCTTGCGTAAATTTATCAACCCGTGCTAAGTCAGCACTTTCAAGATTTTCTATCACCTGCTGTACACTTTTCATACCGCTAAGCACGATAGAAACTTCAGGTTTATTCCACACCCATTGAAGTGCCCATTCTGTTGGAGTTCTTTTGGTTCTTGCCTCATTCCAGATGCTATTAATTATTTCAGGAGGATTTTCAAGGTCACCTCCAAGAACAGGTTCCATAACAATTACCCCTACTCCTTTTGAAAATGCATACTTTAATCCTCTATTGCCAGCCTGAAATTCCTCGTTCATATAATTATACTGCACCTGGCAAAACTCCCACCTATCATAATCATCTATGATTTTTACAAAAGAATCAAAAGAATCATGAAAAGAAAAGCCAATATGCCTAATTCTCCCTTTTGCTTTTTCTACCTCAATCCACTTAATAACATCTAAATTAACAATCTTTTCCCACCGCTCTTTATTAAGAGCGTGCATTAAGTAAAAATCAATATGATCCGTTTGAAGCCTCTCAAGTTGTTCATTGAAAAAGCGATCAAAATCTTCATACTTTTCTACAAGCCACACAGGCATTTTTGTTGCCAAATATGCTCTCTCTCTATATCCGTTTTGTAGTGCTCTACCTACAAAACTTTCGCTTTTCCCTCCATGATAAAGATATGCTGTATCGATATAATTAACTCCATTATCTATAGCATATCTCAACATCTCAGTGGCCTGAGGTTCATCTATTTGCGCGTTGTCACCCCCTACCGTTGGAAAACGCATACACCCAAAACCAAGAACTGACACCTTTACGCCACATCTGCCAAGTCTACGATATTGCATTTTTCCCTACCTTCTTAAAAATTTATTTTTTTCCGGTCACCTCTTCTAAAAGCTGTTTTGTTAATAACCGGTTTTCTTAGAATTATAACAGTTAACCATATTATCGCCAAATACTAAATAGTATTAATGTCATCCTTAATGTTATCAAGTGTCACCTTTGCATCAGGTGCCGATTCAAAAAATTCACTTAGCGTTTCACAAGGATATTCATTGCAATAAGCACAATTGACAAGCTGCCGCTCCTTGCAGCATTTCCGAATTTCACACTCCATGCAATAGTTAAAATGTCGCCCACTTTCCGACATACACCCATCGCAGTTAATGTATTCGGGTTTGATCTCTGCCTTAAATTCCTCAGACCACCGTTTGGCAACTTCAACTCTTTTATTGTCGTTATCTGCCTGAGTTGCCTCAAATGCCGGACATTCACTACAAATAATCCCGCAATAACCAATTATTTTAGCCATGACTCCTCCCTTCAAAGATTTTTTATACTTTTTAATGATAGCACTATATTCACTTTGTCAAAATAGAAAATAATTAAGTTACACCAGGTACACAAAGTAATCATTTTGGAAAGAACGCTCTACTGTATTATATATTCAATATTCAAAGTTGTTGAACAAAAATGTTGAGCACAACCAAGTATGCTTTATTGTATGTCATAGAACTTATTTTGAGTATGTGAAACTTGAAAGCTATAAACAATCGAAGATTCTATTGGATAATATCCTATTTTTCTGTAAATGCTGTTAGATATAGGATTTGAAAGATCCGTATAAAGGCTGCAGAATTTGTAACCCTCGCTGAGCAATAACTTGCTCAATGAAACAACACAGGATGTGGCATATCCTTTATTTTGAAACTGCAGAGGTGTATAAACAGTGCTTACGGTAATTCCGTTTTTTGTAGGCCTGGCTTTCAAAGCCATAGATACGGGAATTTTGTCTTCCCATAAAAATACATAAGATTCTTTAATGGCAAATTCTGCTTTTCTTCGTGCTTCAGCAAGACTCACTGTTTCCGAGGTAACCTTGGAGAATTCGAATATCCAGTTTCCCACAAGGTCAATATCTTTTTGCGTCGCAAGAATTAACCTCCCGGAACTCAGCTCAATTTCATTAACTTCATCCAGTCTGTATATCATCTGCTCCATTTTGATAATCGACATATGGCCTGTTGCTTGAGCCCATGAAAATGCAAATTTTGTTGCCATCTCGCGTGGACCGATAACCCCTGGAACCAAAATTTCTTCTTTTTGCAAAAATAAAATAGACTGATCTATTGCTGCATCCAAATTATTCCCTTCCCCGTAAATAATCATATTGTGAGGTGGAGTCATTAACATTACAAATATAATATCTTGCCTGTGTTTAACCAAGGCAAAGAATGGCTCAGATTTTTGCTCAGTCAATTTTAACTCTTTTCTAAGCCTAAAGAGAATTCCTAATAGCAAGTTGTTGGCTACTTCATTTCTTTCAAGAAAAGTTTCAACATTTTGAATAAATTCTCTTACATCATAATATCGTTGAACATACATTTATTACCCCCATATGCACAACATATATCTGTCTTAAAAGTCTAATAAAACATCATCTCAATGTAACGATATATTTGAGCATATCCTGTGCACTTGCAGTTTCATTCGCTCTTGCAAAAATTTTCGGTTTTGTTTTGCAATGTTTTATCATACAAGCTATTTTTTTTAGTGTCAACAAACTTATATAAAAACCGGTTTCTAAAGTGTCACACTGGTGCCAGGCACCAGTGTGACACTCGATAAACATGCTTTATTAGTTAATTTGCTGTTAATCTGAAAAATTAGAAATCCATCCCGGATTTTCTGGAGGATTAGAATTTAACATCTCCCTCCACTCTTCATCTGTCAATCTATTTTCCATTGGATGCTTAAATTCATAATAGCTCATTATCGGCCCTGCACCAACAAGAATCCTACCATCGGGAACTTTGTATGCAACAATAATTAGCTTAACGTAACCACTCCCTTCTTCCAGAACCTGTCCTGTGTTACCATCTGTATGGACATCTGCAACAATAGTTGTTTTCTTGGCTTTATCATCAACATCCTGTATAACTCCGTTTAATTCCTCGTCAAAATTTTTGATAAACTCGTAATCTTCTTCGGTTAATTTTTTGTTCTCTAATTCCTTCGCAGATATAATTCTTAACCTTTCAAGTATCTTCTCCAGGTTTTCCAGGCGGTATTTCGCAGAACTGTCCAGAACGTTCATGTCACTTAAACCTTTATTCGTCATCCTTGTTAAAGTTAATAGCCTGTTATAGAATTCCGGCACCGGCTCAACATAGCCAATAACGGGCTTCTCAGGTGGGAGAGGGGCAATAGACTTTTCAAACATAGTATAGCTCTGCTTTGCATAAAGAATAGTATCATGCCGCAACTCTGCCCACGAAGAGAGGCAGGTAGATAGCTCTTTATCCTGCCATGCTTTTGTCTGCATAAACGTCGGATAACCATTCCCGTACTCCTGCAATAGAGGTTTTAGTGCATAAAGCCAGGACCAATAAAGATTTTTATTCCACTCCTCTGCAGTAAAACCATCAAATTCCTCTTTCAGTTTTGTGTACTGTTCTGCATAACCTTCATAATTTGTATCGTCGCCTTCTTGTAAAATTTCCATCGCCCTCTTTGACCCAAGTAAGGACATCACATCCAGCCCTTTTGGAAATCCTCTGGCAGGGCCAACACCATCAATAAAAACCATTGTAAAAGGTTCTTCATTGCCAAGATACTTAGTGACATATCCAAAAACAAGGTTCTGAAACATATAAGAATCCGGGATAAATCTTTGACCCATTAATCTGAAACCCTGGGTATTCGCCAGAACTTCATCAGGACCACCAGCAGCACTCACATATTGCATCCCGGTTCCGCCATAAATTTCAGGAGTCCTATACTCTGCCAGTTTCGTTTTAAGTTCCATGATATTTTCATCATTTAGTTCATTTGGATCAAATTTATCGCCAAACACATCGTTCATTGCCTCAAGATACTCATAAGGACCCAGATCATCCGACAACCCAACATAAAAGGCTGTTACCGAATAAATCCTATCCCATTTATCTTTTACCTCTTTATTTTCAGCAAACATTGATGCAATAAGACAGGCCTGCATTGTTTGAATTTTAGCATCATAAGCAGAGATAAAACCTTTTTTGTCATTCTGATCCGTTTCCCCGGGAGGTATATCCGGACTTCCTTTAAGTATCATACTTATCCTTCCATACCACATAAATGCCTTAAAATAATTCTTCAATTTTTCTGATCGCGTGTAATGCCCTCTTGGCACGTACTGCGAATAATCTTCATTGTAAACAAAAATCGGAGATTCATAGAATCCTTCGTGCTTTGCTATTAATTTTAATTCCTTCTCAACATCTCCTTTTACGAAATCAGGAACTGTAAAAGTATATTCTTTTCCTTCTTCAGGAGTAAAAAATGCGTCATCTTGCATACCCTCCTTATCTTTTTTAATCTGGTCTACCTTTGGCCTTAAAAGCTCAAGACCAACTGCAAAATACGCAATGCTTCTCCTCGATGCTTCCTTCAGATCTCCTGTAGAGTTCTTATATTTCTCAATCGAATCTTCCAGTAAAATTTTGCTGATATTCCATATATCGCCGTAAAATTCTCGTTCTTCTATCTGTCTTAAAGTTTCATCAAACTGAATATGGTAAAGATGTAGCAAAGAATCAGATGTAATAAAAATAGGCATTTCTATCTCTTTTAAGTTCTTATATGGCTCTATAATGTCTTCTTCGCCTGGGTTAAATGGATTGTCAATAACAACAAAACCATTCGCTTGCAATTTTGTAAGCGCTTCGTTGCTTAATGCAATCTCTGATAAAAAGCTATTAAAGTTTGAAATTCTGTTTGTCTCAAGCGGTAAATTGTACTGAGGAACTTGCACTACTATATCAAGGGGCTCCAAAAAGTAGTGTTTCGCAAAACTTAATTTTTCTGTTTGTATATTAGACAAATCAATAGGCTCCGTCTTCAGCGCAGATGGCTCTTGATCGGACGCTGGCTGCTTGCTACACCCACTAATCAACATCATACCCACAATAAGTACTACAATGGCAAACCTTATTTTGTAGATACTAATTATCTTTCTTCTCATATTCAATACCTCCTTTTCTTTTAGACAGACAACTCGCAAAAAAGTTCCGTATTGCAAGAAAGATATGTAGTAATTTCAGTTATTAAAATAAAGTAACTAAAACAATAAGGAAGTTTTTGCAATTATTTTTCTTTATCTTCAAGTGGATAATATTTCTTAAACCAATTGAATCCAAACTCTTCCATTAATTTCATGTAGGCATCGTTGCCTTTCGGCATATAATTAGCAGGATAATGAAGGGCAAAATATCGCTGCGCCCAATTTATATATCCATTTTTTTTAATCTGCTCTATACACTTTTTGGCAAACCCTTTGCCATGAACTTCTATAGCAACACTTGCAATTGCTTCAAGTCGTTCCTCGGTTATTTTCATTTTCAAACCATAATATTTTTCGTTAAAAACATCTACGAGTTTTTGGTCTGCTATTTCATAGTATCTTTCATTGTGGACAATCACATCTACACCAAGTTTTCGCCTAGGAAGAGCTCTGCTCTTAGGATATCCGAGTGAAAGCAATACAACTGGAAATACACCCTTTGGTAGCTGAAACAGCTCCTTAATCTTGAGAAAACATTCAAGAACAGTGCCAACATAAACTGAGCCTAACCCTAATGAATCTGCTGCAGTACAAATATTTTGTGCACAAATAATTGTATCCTGAAAAGATATCCAAAAATGGCGAAAAGAACTAGTAGCAGTAAATGGGGCTACTTCAATCTTGGACCATCTTTCAATACGATGCCAATCAATACAAAATAGCAAATCTACAGGAGCTACAGATATAAAATTTTGCTTTCCGCAAAGCTCAGCTAATTTTTGCTTTGTCTCACTGTTCTCCACTTTTATAATAGAATAAGGTTGTAAATTACCACCCGTAGGAGAATGAATTCCCGCTTCAAGAATATATTGCAAAACATCATAAGGAATTTTTTTCTTCGAAAAATTCCTGCAGCTTGCCCTCTTAAAAAGTAACTTCATTGTTTCATTTGGGTAATTTTTGTGTTGTCCTCTGCTGTTTACTCTACGATGGGACGGCATTTTATCATCATTCATAGTATTTTTTCCTCTCCTTCGGTAAATTATAATACACAAGACAAACAGCTCGCCAAAATTTTTTCCATCAATTTAAGATTCTTGCAATATTACCACATAAAATTCATCTTATTTTTTAAACTAATGCTCCAAAAGATGCACCGAAAAAGAATAACCGGCCTTTTCAGCTTCGTTCTTTATAGTTTCTCTTATCTTTTTATAGTCAAAAGAATACTTATAATCCTTGCCAAACAATCTTGATTGTTCCTCTATATTACCTTCTCTTTCCTTTCCTTTAAGTCCGTAGGTTTCTTTTTTGAATCCCATGCCGGATCCACCAGAAAGCCCTACACTTGATTCGCGCAGTATTTCAAAGAATGTTACTACTTTTTCCACATCATTAACTCTTGCCCTGCACCTGTATGTCAGTTTTTTCTTTGAGAGAAACACTTTCCTTTCGGCAACAACAAACTGAAGAATAAGAGACCCATCC
This sequence comes from Caldisericota bacterium, assembly GCA_034717215.1. Taxonomy (NCBI): domain Bacteria; kingdom Pseudomonadati; phylum Caldisericota; species Caldisericota bacterium. Next base: position 21,221 of record JAYELD010000089.1, on the reverse strand, counting down.
CTCTGCTCTTTAAATTCAGCAGGAAAATTTTTGCTGACTTCAATCAATTTTTCCTTTAAAGTCACTATATCTACCTCCTTTTTATTTCGGTTAACCAATTATAAGTTCGGATAGTGAACGCTTTGGCACATGGTGTACTTCTTCCCTATCGTTCCAGTATTTAATGTCTCCATCCGGGCCAACAGGTTCAATCACCACAGTTTCTTTAGGTTTTCCAAGACCAATAACAAGAAGTATTTCAAATCGAACCGGCACATTTAGAGCTTTACGCAAATTATCTTTATTTATCGAAGCAATCATGCATCCCCCCAGTCCCTTTTCAGTAGCACCTAAAAGGATGCTCTGAGCCGCTATTCCCAAATCCCACGCAAAGAATTTGCTCAATTCAGTATCTCCAAGAATAACAATATACGCAGACGGTCTCTCGCCTTCTTTTGGTCCTACCCAATCTTTAAGATATCCAGCCCAGGCAAGAAATGGAAATATTAAAGCGTTTTTTTCAGGATTGCAAGAAAGAATATATTTCAACGGCTGAACATTTCGCGCAGATGGAGAAAGCCTTGCAAGATCAACAAGCTCTCCCAAAGTCTCTCGCTTTACTGAAATTTCCTGGTAAAATCTACGATAACTCCTATTTTTGCTTACTAAATCTTTAAGCATATCTTCCTCCCCTCAATATCAACTTAGATCTAACTTTAAAATTTGGTCTCCTTGGTTATTCTTACGCTTCAAAAATCTCTCTAAAACTAAAATCCCGCTCTATTTATTAAAAAATATGAATCATCGCGTATCGTCATTTTCCTTTTCAAGAATTCCTTCTGCTTTAAAACTAAAATGCCCATTTTTGCTTACGATAATATGGTCAAGAACATTAATCCCAACAATATCACCAGTTTCTATTAATCTTTCTGTTATTAGCTTATCTTCTCTGCTCGGAGTAAGATTTCCTGAAGGGTGGTTGTGTACAAAAATAATACTTGCTGCTCTGTCTGTTATGGCATCTGCAAAAACTTCCCTTGGATGGACAAGACTTTGATTCAGTGTTCCGATGAATACCGTCCTCTTCTGTATCAAATTGCCTGCACCATCCAATGTAAATGTAAGAAAATATTCTTGTTTTCTTTCCTTTAATTCTTCTACTAATTTTACAATGTCTTTAGCGGTTTTGATTTTTACACCATCTTTTATCAACAACCTTTTTGAAAGCTCGATAGCAGATAATACCTGACAGGCCTTAGCTAAACCTATCCCATCTATTTTTTCCAACTTTTCAACTGTTAAGTTATCAAAATTATTCTCGACTGCCTTCAATACATCCCTTGCTACCCGGAATACACCTCTCCCCTTTACACCTTTCCCAAGTAGAGCGGCCATCAGCTCAAGATTTGAAAGCGCTTGAGCACCTTTCTTCTGTAATTTTTCTCTAGGTCTGTCAAATTTTGGTATGTTTTTAATCTTTTTCATCTTTTTATTTTATCCACCTTTACAAGGATTTCCAAATTATTTTAAGAGATTTGAAAATTGTTTCTGAAAATGAAAAAACATAGAAAAAAGAGGGAGGCAAGCCCCCCTCTTTTTGAAGTTTATTCCTGATGCGTTATCGTTATTATCCTTGTATTGGGATCCCACTCAACTTCACAACCGAGAGATTCTGCAATAAAGCGAAGAGGCAGCATTGTCCTATCATTTACTATAATAGGTCTTACATTATGGTTACTCTCATCAATCCATTTACCTATCCCATTTACTTTTGCCTGCGGGTTATCTATCCATAATTCTATTGTTATATCTTTGAATCTAATAGTTACCTTTCTCTCTACTCCATCCCATTCAATTGTTCCGTGAAGTGCTTCAACAATTGCTCTAATCGGAACAACAGTCCTGCCCCATTCTGGGATAATAACCGGTTTTGTGCCTCTGCCCAGGTCTATTTCTTGAAGATTCCCATTCACGGTCATCATTGGATTATCTGGTTGCAGTATTATAATTGTAATCTTTTTCTCAATCACCTCTTCGAATTCTGCAGTTATTGTATGATCTTTTTGTACATTAGTGAAAGTATAATGTTGTTCCAGATCGCTTGTTATTGCAATTGAATTTCCATCTATGAGTATTGCGCTAATTTTAAAACCCTCATCAGCTTTTATTATAAAAGTCCTTTCCTCGCCATTTATAACCTCGATTTTGCCAGACGGTATAATTTTTCCACCATAACCAGAAGATGCAGAAATAGCATAAAAAACAGGACATATATCTTTTACTTCAATATAAATAGTACTGCTTGCAACGTTCCGGGCCTTAGAAAAAATTTTACTTACGACATCTTCGAAACTAAGAGAAATGATTTTGCCATTCACTATCTCTGATTTACTTTCGACTGTTTGCTTTTTAATATAATCTCCACAATACTCAACATCTCCATCTGGATCCATCCGCAAGACAATAAAATCTAAATCTCCGGAGCCAAAGGATTTAGTCCATCCAACTACAACTAAATCATCATCAGTTGTTTGAGTTATTGATAATGCTTCTTCATCACTACTCCCATTAAATATATTTGTCCACTGAGCATTGCCGTCTTGATTAAATTTTGAAACATAAATATCTAAATCGTTGGAATCTGGCCGCTTTCTTCCACCTGTTACAACAAATCCTCCACTCGAAACGGGAATAATTGAACGAGGCATATCATAATTTTCTTGCCCAAATACCTTTATCCAGATTGGATTACCGTTTGAATCAAGTTTCATAAGAAGTGCATCAACATTTCCAATTCCGAAAGAATATGTGTAGCCGCCTACCAAATAACCTGCATCTGAAGTCCTAAAAGACGATATTGAAACATCATTACTCGATCCACCAAAGACTCTTGCCCACTCAGTACTTCCTGCCTGATCTAATTTTGCAATAAAAAAATCAGATCCTCCAAAGCTAAATGAATTTGTTGAACCCGACATTATAAAGCCCCCATCAATTGTTTGATGGACCGAGCGAATTTCTTCATTTTGACTCCCACCATAGACTTTTGACCATTTAACTCTCCCTTCCTTATCTATCTTAATCAAGATTGCATCAGAGCCGCCTAAAGTTGAAAATGTTGAGCTTCCAGCAAGTATAAAACCTTTATCTGAGGTTTGTTCAAACGCATTGATTTTATTACTACCCAAAGTTTTTGCCCACTGAATTTCCATATCTTCGTCAAGCTTAATGATAAATGCATTTTTTAATCCAACATTGAAGGATTTGGTAGAACCTAAAAGCAGTAGCCCTTTATCAAAAGTTTCTTGTATTGCATATACCTCATCGAATTTTGTGCCTCCAAAGAGCTTACTCCAAATGATAGAACCTTCTGGAGAAAGTTTAATTAAAACCATATCATAGTCCCCCAGGTCGGGATTTTCAAGACCGAAAGAGTTGCTCCTGCCGACTATAACATAATTTTCGTCAGATGTCTGAGTCACAGCATACGCTTCGTCGTTTCCCTCCCCACGAAATACTTTGACCCAGTAGTTAACAATTCTACTTGAAGAAGCTTTTGCTTCCTCCAAATCAATCCCGTTAAACGAATAGTCCTTTAGATAAAATGAATTCCAAACGAGCCACAAGGATAAGGTAAGTATAATGAAAACTACAATTAGTTTTCTAAACATAGTTATTCACCCCCTTTCTTTTTTATTTTATCCACCTTTACAAGGATTTCCAAATTATTTTGGAAAAATTATTAAAAAAGGTTTTTCACTTCATTCGCAATACCAACAAAAGTGCGTAGCGACAAAAAGACTGTCGTCTACAGTCCCACTAAGTGACTGTTATTTTAGTTGTTTGACAGGTACGCAGACAATAAGATCTGCGTCTTGACGAACCTCAAGTACAATCGTTTTTCTACCTGTGCGTATTATTTTTATCAATTTTAATTTTGGTCATTTTCACATTCTACTTCTTTTACCAAAAGGATATCATCTCCTACTGTCCTAAGATTATCATTACCAGCATTTCAGATAATAATTTAATAGAAGCACAATACAAATGACAGTAAAATTAGATGAGAATAATTCAAAATATATAGGAGAATTATTGATTTTCAATATAATAAAGAATGCAAACAAAACGAAAAAATCTGAAAATAGGATTCATTGTGTAATTTATTGTTTCAGGCGCACCGCTCATGGCGGATCTTTTTATTCCTCAATTCGCAGAAACGCTAGGAGCCACGCGATTTGAAATAGGTATCCTTGGTACTGCATTTGCATTATCAATGTTTATCTCTGCAACAGTTTTTGGAAGAATCTCTGACAAGTTAGGACGCAAAAAAATTATCTCTCTTGGATGTATATCTGCCGGACTATTCTATGCAGTTTCATTTTTTTCTGCATCATTTCCAAATTTCTTTGTTTTGAGGATATTGCAGGGAATCTCAATCGGTATATATCCGGGAGCACTTGCCGCATATGTAAATGAAAACAGCGGTAAAATGGATGATCACACCGCATGGGGCGCATTGGGCATTGCCTTTTTTCTGGGGCTCTCCAGCATAATTGCTACTCTTGTCAACATTAGATGGATATTTGTATCGGTAGGCATACTATATCTTATCTCCCTGCTTCTCGTTTCAAAATTAAAAGAAGAAGAAATAAAACCCTTTGTCATACCTCTGTTTCCAAAGGAGATAATCAAAAAAAATATAAATTTATACCTTGCAATATTCTTTACATTCACGGGTATAAATGTGACATGGACATTTTGGATACTTTTCCTGTACGAATTAGGAGCAACACCTTTTATGGTAGGTTGCATCACAATCATAAATCCTTTATTTGAATTTTTAACGCTTAAGTTTGTTGCACATAGAATAAAATGGAGGGGCACGGGGCTTGGAATCCTCATATTAGCTCTCGCATTTCCATTTTTTCTCTTGCCAGATATCCATTCCAGATTATGCCCTTGCAAGCTATTACAGGAATTGGATGGGCCTTTATGTTTGCAGGCGGGTTAAATGAAATTATGGAAAATAATAAAGAAACAGGAACGGCAACAGGTATACTTATTTCTTCAGTAAGCCTGGGGAACATTACAGGTCCGTTTATTGCCGGAATTATTGCTCTGCTGTTTAAAAGCTTAAAATATCAATTTATCTTTGCGGGACTGATTATTTTTGTAGGATTTATTATTATCTCCAAAGGAAAGAGAAGAAAAATAAATTCATCATAGTGTTTTTTACAAAACTATGTACGGAGATTGCATTTTTTTACTCTTTAATAAAAACTTTTTAGGTATTCCGCTATCAACGAGACGTCCATATATTGCATCCACAAAAAACTTTTCTGTATCAAAATGCTCTACATCAAGCAAATTTAAATCCATTTCTCGTGCATTTAACGCCGCATGATGCGCAATATCCCCCGTAATGTATATATCAACACCTAAATCTTGTACTTCGTCTAACAGCGACGTTCCTGCCCCAGTACATAAAGCAACATTTTTTACAGATACATCTTTTGATCCTATGAGGCGAACATGCTTTGCATTAAGCCTTGCTTTAACAAACTTTGCAAAATCTTTGAGACACTGCTCTTTTACCTCTCCGATCATTCCAATGCCTGAAGGCGAGTTACTTTTAATTTCGTAGATATCATATGCAGGTTCTTCGTAAGGATGTACCTTTTTCATTGACAACAATACATTGTCAATATTTCTTGCAAAGACAACTGTTTCTATTTTTATTTCTTTAACTTTTTCTCTTTTTCCTTTTTTACCAATAAAAGGATGCGTTCCATCAAGAGGCGTAAATGTCCCGCTACCCTGCAAGTTAAAGGATGCTTCTCCGTAATTCCCTATTTTACCTGCACCTGCATCAAACAAAGCATTTCTCAATTTGTCCGCATAATCAACCGGCACATACACTGCAAATTTATATGTTTTTTCGGTGCTTCTTCTAATCGATGTAATTTTTTTTATACCTAATAATTTTCCTACATAATCATTCAGGCCATCTTCTGCAAGATCGAAGTTCGTATGCATCGCAATAAGGTTTATATTGTTTACAATTGCCTTAAAAAGCGCGGGGTTCTTTTGCTTTGTAATATTTTTTACAGTAGAAAACATAATAGGGTGATGGGAAAGAATAACATTTGCCTTCTTTTGTATTGCTTCATCCACTATGTCGCTGGTTAAATCAAGCGAAATTAATACTTTTTGAATATCGTCATCAAGATCTGCAACTTGAACACCACTGTTGTCATATTGTTCCTGAAGAAAAAAAGGAGCAACGTTATTAAGAATCGAAATAAATTCAGTTATATTCATTTTTCGCTTAAATTATATTCCTTTCCTTTTGAATGGTACGCCAGGTGAAAAACCACAAAAAGAAACCCACAACTGCCCCGGTGCCACTGTTTATCAAAGAACGCACATCTACATGGATGTATGGAGCAGACTTAGCCAGTTCTTTGCCCATATTTGGATCAGCAACATGGGGATAACTTACACTAAAGAAACTGCCAATAACACCCACAATAGAAAAGATAAAAATCATAAGCCCGATAAATGAAGCGATATAAAAAAATAAATTTCTCCAAAAATCAACTTTTTCTTCATTCATCACTTTTCACCCCTTTTTTGACATGTCTTTCTCTGCTAATAATTTTCCAATGATATAAGAACATAAACCCACCTACCACAATGAGCGATGCATTCCTTACGATGCTCCGTATGGAGTAAGCCCATTCGAATGCTTCTTCTCTTAAAAATACTAAGTTAAGTACTCCGGACGTAAATGCAATGATACCAAAAACAAGCATAACAAGCGTAACAATGCCCACGCCATAAAGATAAAAGATACGCAAAGTTTCTGTTTTGTTTTTCATAATATTCCCTCCCTTTTCCCCTCAAATTGGTGCGCCCAGCAAGATTTGAACCTGCAACCTACGGTTCCGTAGACCGTCACTCTATCCAATTGAGCTATGGGCGCCTATGCTTATTATAGGCAATATACTGCATTTTGTCAAAGATTCGGTTTAATCCTATTTCTTTTCTTCCAATTATCAATTATTGAAGGTAAAGCATTTTTTTGTTCTGCATAGAATGGAAAAGAAACAAATATAGCATCGGCTTTTTCTCTAAAATTTTTATTCCTAAACTTTCCATCAATATAAAATAAAACACAGTATGCGCTATCTTTTAAGAGTTCAATCGCAATGTTTTTCAGTGTAAAAAAAGAAATATTGAGGTATTCTTCTCTACCTAAAGGTTCATGTGAAAAAAAAGTAGGCGTTTTTACAAAATAGATCTCGCTCCACCCGGAGCAAGCGGGAGTAACATCATACAACATCATCTGTATTTCGCCATCTTCTTCATGCAGGTCGACCCCTCGTGCTTTCGCATCAAATCCATTTCTCTTTAGAGAAAAATAAGCTTTGCGCAACATATCTAGCGATGAAAATAGGATTAAACTCTTTTCTCCCTTTTTGTGCACTTTTCCAAAAAAATCAGTAAATTCATCTATGAAAAAATCTCGATTAGATAAAGATAAAAACAGTGGTACTACAGAAAAAACTTTTTTATCCTGTTCTTGAGTGGTGGGAAGTTTGACAATACTACCCCTTAATCCTGAAAATTCAGAAATAAGATTATGCCTCCCAGCGATGCCAAATTCGGGTGACACAAAAACAATAGACTTTGCAATGTCCTGAAGTTTTTCAAAAAATATATTTGCATCACTGTAAGTAGAACAGATAACCAGCGTCCCTCTTCTCTTTTCGCTCCAGAAAAAACTTCCGTCAAAAAAAACCTCAAGCGGTTTAATGTTAATGCCTGAAAATACTTCTTTAAGCGTTTTGATAAGATCTGGAGGAATTTCTTCTTTCGCTGAGAGACCAGCAATATGCTCAAAAACACCCAAAATGATATTTATCTTTTCCTTAGAAAATTGATAATAAGATGCAAAGAATTTTAAATCATTTAAAGAAAAGCGTGTTGCAAAAGAAGAAAATACTTTCGGCAATCTGAAAGCATTCAGGAAAATAACGTTTCTATCCAAAAAAGAGTGCTCATAATTTTGTTTGTTAAAAAAGAAAGAATGGTTTGTTATAATGACAGAAGCAGTTGAAGCTCCATTTACGGCATCAACAAGGGGACATACCTGCCTATATTCACAAGTATCCCAACTCTTGTCACAAAAAGAAATGAGACGAAGCAAAGCATTTTTTTGAATATAAACCGGAGCATTATAAAGAAAAAAATCTTTAGTATCATAAAAATAAAAAATAAGTGCAGCAAAATACATTTTAAAGTATGAAGGAATAAGATCTGTATTTTTCAGAAGATAATCAATTTTAGCAGGACACACAAATTTATTCATATCATCAAGGCTTGCCACGTTCACCCCGGATTTTCTAAAAACGGACATTACGGTTGACCTTGAGGAATCATCATAAGTCGAAACGATCAATGGCTTTTTGCAAGAAACATGAACAAACTGCTGCAACAACTCATCATCCAACGATGCTTGAATGAAAGAAATACCAGTAAAATATTTATCGATAATACCTATCTCTTCCCCCGAACAAACAGGTAGGTATTCTGCTTCGGGAGGCATAATTTTTTTCTCCCATTTAAAACCAATTTCTTTTTCCTTTTTCTTTTCCCAATTTTCACCAAATATTAATTCATAGTTTCTTATACCTTGTGATATTTCCTTTAATTTATGCAAAAGATATGGATCAGTTTTTTCTAGTTTGCTTACAATTCGCTGGAACAGGAGATACATCATCATTGCATCTGAAAGAGCTCTATGTGCTTCATCTTTTTCAATGGACAGCGTCTTCACAAGATTTTGCAAGCTGTGCGATGTAAGCGAGGGGAAAAAAAACCTGGAAAGCTCAAGTGTATCAAAAAATTCATTTTCAATCTTTTCACCCAATAACTTTTCTAAAAATGCCCTATCAAAAGATACATTATGAGCAATAAGCGGATAATTCCCAATGAAATCCTTGAGCCGCTTTTTCACATCCTCTACATCAGGTGCTTTTTCAACATCTTCAAAGGTAATACCGGTAAGATTTGTAATAAGCTGGGGAATATTACACGAGGGTCTAACAAAAGTATTGAGCTTCTCAATAACTTGGTTATTTCTGACTTTTATAGCTCCTACTTCTATTACTTCGTCTCTTTCAATATTTAGCCCTGTAGTTTCAAGATCAAAAAAAACAAGAACGAGCCCGTCTCCAGTCACCAAAGCTCCTTTCTATTTAAGATACACAATCGTTGCGCCGATCCCACCTTCTTCTGGCTTTCCGGTGTAGAAATTTAACACATGAGGATGTTTTCTAAGATACTCAACAACAGCGTTACGCAATGCACCAGTACCTTTTCCATGCACAATATATACAAAAGGAAGACCAACAAGGTAAGCAGAGTCAAGGTATTTGTCAAGTGTTCCTATAGCTTCTTCTACCCTGCAGCCATGCAAATCCAATTTCATCGAAACTTCTTCTTCAAATAAGCCTTCTACATTCTGACGCTTACTTTCCTCATAAAGCGATTTAGCTTTCTCAATAGCGTCAAGAGAAACAGTTGCTCTAATACCACCTACTTGAACTACTATTTTGCCCTTATCTTCTAACTTTTGTAAGATAAGCCCATGTTTTTTAAAAGAAGGTAGATAAACCATATCACCTTCCCCAATATCTGCCATTTTAACGCGCACATCTCCATCTCTATTAGCTTGCTCTAATTTCTCCTCTATTTCTTCTCCTTTTTCTTTAACTTGCTTTTTTACTTCCTGGACCGCTTTTTGGCTCTTTATGTAATTTTCGAGATTGTTCATGATGTTGTCCATTCTAGACTGTGTATCTTCAACAATTTTTTGTGCCTCGTTATGCGCTTTTTTTATCTCTTCTTTTTTCCTGTTCTCTAGATCCTCAAGTTTCTTTGTATAAATTTCCTTCAACGTTTCTACCTCTTTTTGATTGTTCTCTATATCTACTTTTGATTTATCAATTTTTTCCCGGTCTAATGAAATTTTAGAGAGCATTTCCTGTGCCATAGCATGTTCTTCAGAAAGTTCTCTCCTTGAATCACTGAGCACTTTTTCTGGCATGCCAAGCTTTTCGGCAATAATGAGCGCATGGCTGCCCCCTGGGACGCCAATATACAGTTTATAAGTCGGCTGTAAAGTCTCAACATCAAAACCAACAGATGCATTTCGTGCAAAAGTAAATTCGTAAGGGAACTCTTTGAGTTTGCTGTGATGTGTCGATGCAAGTGTTATTATGTTTCTATTATACAAGTCCTTAAGTATAGCATAGCCAAGTGCAGACCCTTCTTCTGGGTCTGTTCCAGCACCCAGTTCATCTAAAAGCACAAGACTGTCTTTGTTTGCATTCAAAAGTATATTGATGATTCTTTTAATATGAGAGGAAAACGTAGATAAACTCTGCTGAATGCTCTGCTCGTCACCAATATCAGCGAACACATCTTTATAGAATCCTATCTCTGAATTTGAATACGCAGGCAAATGTAATCCAGACTCTGCCATCAGAACAAACAGCCCTGTAGTTTTTAATGTAACTGTCTTCCCTCCAGTATTGGGGCCTGTAATAATTAACATATGGTACCCGCTGCTATCGCCTATTTCTACATCAATAGGCACAACACTATTTTTTTGAATAAATGGATGCCTGCCCTGTACAATTCGTATTTTTTTCCTATCAGTAAGCGTCACTTCATTTCCATCCATAAATATAGAAAGTTTACCTTTTGCAAATATAAAATCAAGCTTTTCTATGACATTTAACGACGAGAGTAAATCATCCATCCGAGCAAGAGTTTCCTTTTCTATCTCAATAATAATCCGCTCTTCTTCTTGCTTTTCTTTTAATGAGATCTCTCGCAATTTATTATTCAATTCAACAACAGATAAAGGTTCCACAAAAAGTGTAAGTCTGCTGCTAGATTCATCCTGGACAACACAAGAGAAATTTGTCTTTCCCGATTGCTTAATAGGTATAACGTACCTGCCATTTCTTGTTGTGATAATTTGGTCCTGCACAATATTTTCGTACTGTTTTGAATAAATAATTCTTTGCAAAATAGTTTGAATCTTCATATGGGTAGTATAAATCTCTCTTCTTAAGATAGAGATAAGAGGAGAAGCGCTGTCTACAATTTTTCCATCAGGTCCGATAGCTAATCTAATTTTAGAAACAATCCCAGTAAATTTTTTAAGCGAATTAGAATAATGAGAAAGAAGCGGGAAATCATCTTTACATGAATAAAGCATCTTTTTGATTTCACCAATTGTTTCAAGCACCGATGCTGTTTGTAGCAATTCTTCCCCAGATATGGGTGAAAGCACTTTTATCCTATCAATAATAGGGTAAATGCCAACAAATTCTAAGAAAGGCAAAGCACCTTCCTGCTTATAAAAATCTCTCCCTTGAGTTGTTTCATGTATGGCTCTTTCAGCCAATTCAATATTATCATATGGCAGCAAATTTCTTGCCATAAATTTAGCACTTTCGGTAACACAAAGATCTTCAAGTTGTTTCCTTACTTTATCAAATCCTAATGATTTTATGATTTCTTCATTCATAAAAATTCCTTTAATTCTTTAAAATTAAGTGTATTCACCACATCTCCTTTTTTTAACCATGCCCGACGTAAAATTTTAATCCCATAACCCATCATATTAAGATGCCCTATATTATGCGCATCTGTGCCAACAGAAAAATATTTTACACCCATCCTCCTCGCTTGTTTCACTAACCCCGAAGAAAGATCCATCCTTTTTGGAAAAAGGTTTATCTCCATTGCTACATCAGTTTTAGCAGCTACCTCAAATACCTTTGATAGGCTAACAGCATAACCTTGTCTTACATCAATCATTTTCCCCGTAGGATGAGCAAATACATCTACAAATTTATTTGAAAGAGCACTAACAATTCTTTCAGTATTTTCTGTTGCACTGCTGTCAAATCCGCTATGCAGCGCACAAACCACAAAGTCCAACCTGGAAAGTATCTCATCTCCAAAATCCAACGTTCCATCTTTATTTATCTCGACTTCGCTTCCCTTTAATAAAACTGGAAAATCTCTTTCTTTATTTATTTTATCAACAAACTCCATTTGTTTCAATAGTCTTTTCGAAGATAAGCCATTTGCGACTTTTAGTGATGAGGAATGGTCTGTAATTGCGACATACTCGTATTTATGAAAAAAACTTTCTTCCTTTATCTCCCTTAAACTATTCATCCCGTCACTAAAATTCGTATGCACATGAAGGTCTCCCTTTATATCCTCTTCCTGTATCAAAAATGGCAATGAAAAACGAAGAGATAAATCTATCTCTTCCTCGCCTTCTCTTATTTCAGGCGGAATATATTGCATTCCAAGCTTCTCATAAACATTTTCCTCACCTTCTCCTGGAACAAGAAGGTACCCTCTCTTTGCACATTCAAATCCTTTCGCCTTCCCTATCTCTTTAATCCTGATGTTGTGCATCTTAGAGCCAGTATAATAAATCATAGCAGAAGAAAAATATGGTTCATCCACAATAAGAAATTTAAGCAAAATATTTCTCTTATCTTTTAAAGATATATAGTCATCCACTTCTTTCTCTATTCTTTTATAAGAGAGACTTTTTTCAATTATTTCCTTTGTTTTCTCGCCATCACTCAAAACAACAAAATTAATATTATTTACCCGCTCTTTCCCTCTGCGAACACTTCCAGCAATTTCAACTCTCTTAACACCTTTTGTTTTTAGTAAAGCAACTATACTGTTTCCATAGGTATATCCGTCAAAAAGAGTTAATTCTCGTGTATTATTCTGGTACAGTAGTAAACTTTTCCTGAGTTGCTCCTCCATTCTTAATCCAAATTCTCGATTTTTCCGAATTTTTCCATCACGTATTGCTTTTGAGAGATCAGCTACAGAATCTATATCTGCCCTTGTATAAAGTTTCACTATATTTTCAGGATACATACCGGGAAGCCTCAAGAGAACTTGCATTCCTTTGGGAACTTCTTTCTCAAGGTTCTCTTTTAAAGTAAAATTGCCTGTATTCAAAATTTCCTGTATATTTTCTCTTATATTTTGAGGCAAGAAAAGAGGAATCTCATATGAACTACTCAAAGGAAATTCCAACGCACTCACTGAGTAAGCACTCTTTTCATAAATAGATGCAAGAAATTTTTCACCTTTAAGGAGGAGTAAGTCTCTTGTATCTAACAAAACACAGGCAATATTCCAATTCGTCATTCTTTTCTAAGCTTTCCTTTTACCTCTCTCTGCAGAGTCTCTTCAAGAATTTTAATGAATTTGTTAATCTCCTCCCCCTTCAGTGTCTTATCAACAGATGAAAATTCAAGAGAATATGCAAGATTTTTCTTTCCTTCAGGTAGCGGAGACCCTTTATAAATGTCAAAAAGGGTTATCTTTTGGAGCTCACGTGGAGCAACAGAAAGAATTGCGTTTTTCACATCCTTTTCGGCAGTACCTTCATCAACAATAATAGCAATATCCCTCTTCACAGAAGGGTATAATGAAAATGTCTTAAAATTAATTTTTCTGCCATAATACTCCAATAGTTTTTCAACGTTAATTGCACCGTAAAAAACTTCATCTGTCAAACCAAGTTTATTTAATACAACCATGCTTATTGTGCCTAAGTAGCCAATTTTCTCTCCCTTATGATAAATACCGGCAGACTGGTATGGATGCATGAACGAAAACTTTTCTGCCTCAAAAGTAACATGAATATCATAATATAAAAACAATTCTTCAAATAGCCCCTTAAGGTATAATAAACTGTAAGGAAAATGCACTCCGAGATAGTTCTTGCTAGTCCTTGCACCTGAGAGCAATATTCCCAATTCATCTGTTTCTTTAAATAACTTTTCTTTGTAAAATACTTTTCCCACTTCAAATATAGAAACATTTACATTCTCAGATTTTTTGTTCCGTTCTAGCACAGAAAGCATTGTAGGAAGAAGCAAAGGACGCATAAATGCCATATCTATTGAAAGAGGATTAAGTAATTTTATTAATTTCTTTTTATCCGTATATTCAATAAGATCAAAAGAAGATTCGCCGACAAGAGAAATAGTTTGTACTTCGTCTAATCCCAATTTAACAAGTTTCTCTTTTAAGGCTCGTATAAAATTTTCATATTCAGTTCGTTTAGCATCTTTTAGTTCCCCTACAATTAGTGCTTCTCCAAATTCGTTGTACCCCTTCATTCGCACAATTTCTTCAATAAGGTCTATTTCCTCTTTAATATCCGCTCTGAAAGAAGGAGCAGTTACTATGAAATAATCTTTCTTTTCAATATAGTCAAAGCCTTCAAAACTAAAATATTTCCTGAGATTTTTCTTCTCTACTTTTTCACCCAATATCTTTTTAATGCGAGCTATTCTCAGATTTACGGGATTTTTAGGCGCCGGGCATGACACTGCGTTATCTTTTGTCGGAACCCCGCAAGTCTCTTTTGCTATAAGATTAGCTGCAATAATAGAAGCTTTCGAAGGAAATATAGGGTCAGCACACCTTCCAAAAGTAGCAGACGCATCAGTAGCAATACCCAAACTCCTTACGCTTCTTGCAACACATCGTGGGGAGAAATAAGCACTTTCCAAAAGAATGTTTTTCGTTTTCTCAGTAACAGCCGTTTTAAATCCACCTATTACTCCTGCAATGGCAATGGGTCCTGATTCATCTGCAATAACAAGATTTACGTTAGATAAATTTCTCTCGATTTCGTCAAGTGTCTTTATCTTTTCTCCTTTTTTTGCAGGCCTTATATATATTTTCCCTTTGATAATATCTGCATCAAACGCATGCAGAGGTTGCCCATAAAAACCCAGCACAAAATTGGTAATATCAACAACACTATTTATAGGACGTATTCTCAGCATGAAAAGTTTTTGCCGTAATAAAAGCAAAGAATCTGTGACAACAACATCCTTAATAAATCTTCCAGAATAAAAAGGACAGAGATTCTTATCCTCTATAATAATTGGAATATTCGTAACACCCTTCGTTTTTAAAGAAACCGCTTCTTCTAATTGAGAAAAATCTGCTCGCCTGTCTTCTTCCTTTGCTTTTATAATCTCGATCCAGCGTGCAACACCTCGCAAACAAAAAGCATCTGCTCTATCGGGAAGAAGGGAGATTTCAAGATAATCATCATCGATTGGTAAAATATCTTCAATCTTTTCTCCCACTGGTGTATCGGTTGGGAATATTAAAATTCCTTCCTTTTCTTTGCTGCCTAAAATTTCAGGGTCAAGCCCTAGTTCTAAATAAGAACAAAGCATTCCACTTGACGCAACTCCTTTAAAATCCTTTTTCAAAATATTCGTACCGGAAGCAACTTTACTATGCGGTAATGCTACAGGTACAATGTCTCCATTTTTTAAATTTGAAGCGGTAGTAATAATCTGGACATCTTCATTACCCACGTTAATAATAGCCCTATTAAGCTTTGTATCAGTAATGCTGTGAATTGTTTTAACTTTTCCAGTTATAATGCCATCAAATCTGTGCCTGCCCTTAGTGATTCCTTCCACTTCAAGCCCCATCATTGAAAGCTTCTCTCCAAGTTCTTCCGGAGTATAGTCAAATTGAATAATGCTTTTCAACATTTTTATCGATGTAAGCATGTACCACCTCTCTATCCTCTAAATTGCTTTAAAAATCGTAAATCATTCTGGTAGAACATGCGTATATCAGGTATTTTATGCTTTACCATCGCAATACGTTCTATCCCCCAACCAAATGCAAAACCCTGATAAATTTCGGGGTCAATACCCACATTTTTCAACACATTCGGGTGGACCATTCCAGAACCTCCCATCTCCAGCCATCCTGTATTTTGGCATACAGAGCAGCCTTTGCCTCCACAAATTTCACAACTAATCGATGTTTCTGCTCCGGGTTCAACAAACGGGAAATAAGAGGGTGTGAATCTCACTTTTACCACTTCTCCAAACATTCTTTTTGCGAAAAGAGAAAGTGTCCCCTTAAGATTTGCAAATGTAACTTTTTTGTCTACAACAAGTCCTTCTATTTGATGAAAAACAGGAAAATGAGAACTATCAGGAGCATCTTTTCGATAACACCTCCCCATCGCAATAATTCGTATTGGAGGTTTGTATTTTTCCATTGTTCTAACTTGGATAGGAGATGTTTGCGTTCTAAGAAGAATTTTCTTAGATAGATAAAATGTATCCTGCATAGCTCGGGCCGGATGAAATTCAGGAATATTTAGTGCTTCAAAGTTATAATAATCTTCTTCGATTTCAGGGCCAATCATTACGTCAAATCCCATAGAAAGAAAGATATCTTCCGCACGAGATATTGTTTGAGAAAGAATATGCAGCTCCCCTGTATGCAATTTTATCCCCGGCAGTGTTACATCAATTTTTTCTTCCTCCAGTTTGTGGCTTGCCTCTATAGATTCAGTTCTTTGAATTTCTGCTGATATCCCTTTTTCTATGAAACTTTTCAGTTCATTAATCTTTGCGCCAAAATGCTTTCGTCGTTCCTTTGGCACAGTTTTAAAAAGTTGAAAAAGAACACCTATTTTCCCTTTTCTTCCAAGAAAATAGATTTCAAGTTCTTTCAATTCTTTCAGAGATTTATTTTTTATTTTCTCTTTGAATTCTTCTTTTATTTGTTTAATTTTGTCTTCCATAACAAACCTCCATTTGATTATCAATTTTACACAGAAGTGAAGTAAAGTCAATTAAAAATTTGGTGCATAAAAATTATAAAAAACCTGCAGATTTTAATCCAATCATCCTATTTGCCTGTACAAACCATATTAAATATACTTTTTCTCCGCAATTATACACATATGTCCATTTATTTTATAGACATTTTGAAAAAGTTCTTCTCGTAATAACCAAAAAAGTATATAATAAGATTATGAAACAAAATGCATATGCAAAGATTAATCTTACATTAGAAATTATTGGAAAGCGCCAGGATGGATTCCACAATATTGAATCGGTCTTTCAAGAAATTTCATTGTGTGATGAAATAGAAATAGAAAAAAATAATACATTGGATATCAAGTTTGTTCCTTCAATAGATACAAAGAAAAGCACAGTCTACAAATCAGCAGAAACATTTTTCAAGACAACAAGAATAAGAGAGCGTGCAAAAATAAAAATTAAAAAAAACATCCCTATAAAATCTGGATTAGGCGGAGGCAGCTCTGATGCCGCAACAACACTGCTATTGTTAAACAAGCTTTTCATGCATCCCATGAAAAATGATGAAGTAATAAACATGGGAGAAACAATCGGATCAGATGTACCTTTTTTCTTTTTTGGAGGCACATCACTTGTAGAAGGAAAAGGGGAAAGGGTGTACCCAATAAGCCCCATTAAAAAACTGTATGTTCTACTTTTGATACCATCTTTTTCGTTTTCCACAAAAAATTCTTACTCGCAAATCGACGGGTTTAAGTTCGACAAAACAAATCATACAAAAAAACTCATATCTATTCTAGAAAAAGAGAAGTACGATTTAAGCGAGATAGAAAACTGTCTTCATAATGATTTTGAAAAAATGCATCTACATATCAATAAAATTTTTACATCTACCTTGAGAAATTTAGAGCAAAAAACGAGCAAAAAATTTCACTTGACCGGATCAGGCTCAACTTTGTTTGCTCTTTTCGACAATTTATCTAAGGCACAACAAGCGCAAATCAAACTAAAAACAACAGGCATTAAAACAATACTTACAGAAACAAGATAGCAGACAAATAAAAACAGGGGATGCAGAACACATCCCCCATATCAAATCAATTGAAAAATACTTACTTAAGCTCTACCGTTGCTCCTGCATCTTCAAGTTTTTTCTTTAACTCATCTGCGTCTTTCTTTGGCAGACCTTCTTTGACAGCCTGTGGTTCACTTGCGCTAGATTCTACAAACTCTTTAGATTCTTTAAGCCCGAGCTGCATAACTTCCCTGACTACTTTAATAACACCGATTTTCTTCTTATCATCAAACCCTTTTAGCACCACATCAAATTCTGTTTTTTCTTCTGCAGGTGCTGCAGCAGCCGGTCCTGCCATTGCTGCCATTGGTACCGCAGCAGTTACTCCGAATTTTTCCTCGAGAGCTTCTACAAGCTCTGAAAGCTCTAAAACACTCATTTTTTCAATTTCTTCAATAAGTTTTTCTTTAGTCATGTTATCCTCCTTAAATTTTTTAAGCAGCCTTTTCGGCTTCTTCTTTTTTATTTTTAATTTGTCCTAAAACAATAACCAAATCCTTTTCGGGCTTTTGTAACACAGCAACCAGTCTTGAAAGAGGTGATTGTATAAGGTAAACAAGTTTACTAAGAAGCGTTTCTTTGGAAGGAAGTGTTGCAATTTTCTCTATATCGTTTCTTACAGTCCATTTACCGTCAATGAGTCCTATTTTAACTTTAAAAACAGGTTGTTCGTCCTCATTTTTGAATTCAACAAATTTCTTAACTAATGTCACTGGATCAGATTCATATAAAGCCACACCGACAGATTTAATAAACAAATTTTCATCAACATCTTCAAAACCTGCCGCCTCCATAGCTCTTTTTAATAAAGAAGCTTTTATTACTTTGTAATAAATGCCTTCCTTCTTAAGCGCCTTTCTAAATGCAGCAGATTCATTTCCTTTAATTCCAGAAAAATCGACAAGCAGAATATTTTTCTGTCCTTTTAATTTTTCTGTCATTTCTTTAACTACTTCTACTTTTTGCTCTTTTCTCATAAATTCCTCCTTAAACAAAAAACCCTGGCATTTTATGTACTTACCAGGGAAAATCAATTATAGTATTTTTCTATATTTGATAAACCTCGGCTGGCACATTTATTTAAGGGCTTAACCCGCCAACTGTCTTGGGTTGCTTATCTACTTTTTCAATTTTAATAAATCCTGCACATCAATCCGCAACGAGGGTGACATTGTCAAAGAAATAAACGCCTTCTTAAGATATTGCCCTTTAACAGATGCAGGTCTTGCTTTTAAAATTGCTTCATTTAATGCAAGCAAATTTTCCTTAATTTGTTCCGCAGTAAAAGAAATTTTACCAATAATTGTGTGAATTACTCCTGTTTTATCAACTCTATACTCTATTTTACCTGCTTTAAAATCTTTTACAGCTTTAGCAACGTCGTCTGTTACTGTTCCTGCTTTTGGATTAGGCATTAATTTTCTAGGTCCTAATATTTTTGCAACTTTTCCAATATCACGCATCATGTCTTTTGTCGCAATAGTAATATCAAAATCTAAAAAGTTTTCCTTGACAATTTTGTCTATCAGTTCTTCTGCTCCCACTATGTCAGCTCCTGCATTTTCAGCTGCTCGTGCATCTTCTCCCTTTGCAAATACAAGCACCTTTACTTTTTTTCCTGTTCCGTTTGGAAGACTGATTACTCCTCTTACATTCTGATCGGCATGTTTTGGATCAACATTCAATATATATGCAGCTTCAATGGATTCATCAAATTTTGCACTTTTTAGTTTTGGTAATATAGCAATTGCTTCATCAACTGTATATGCTTTTTCTTGTTCTACCAATTTAATTAATTCTTTGTACCTCTTGCCTCTTTTCATCTTTACCTCCTTGTGGTAATAGACTTAAAGTCTCCCACAAAAAATCATCCAATTACATCCACACCCATATTGCGGGCTGTGCCTTCAATAATTTTTGCTGCCTGATCCAGATCGTCTGTATTTAAATCAGGTAATTTCATCTTTGCAATCTCTTTTAACTGCTCTCTTCGTATCGTCCCAACCTTTATCTTGTTAGGTTGAGCAGATCCAGAATCAATCTTAAGAGTTCTCTTAATAAGAGAAGAAGCCGGAGGAGTTTTAGTAATAAAATCAAAGCTCCTATCCTCGTAAACCTTAAGAACAACAGGGATAATCAATCCAGATTGCTTTTGAGTTCGAGAATTAAACTTCTTGCAAAATTCCATAATGTTGACCCCCTTCTGTCCCAATGCCGGACCAACAGGAGGCGCAGGAGTTGCTTTCCCAGCTTCAATCTGAAGCTTTACAATTCCCATAACCTTTTTCTTTTTTTTAGCCATATTTCACCTCTTAAATTCTCTGTATAAAATCGGTTTTTATTTCTACAGGCATTTCTCTTCCAAACATTTGGAGAATCACCCTTGCCTTACCTTTTTCCCGATTAATTTCTTCGACAGTGCCCTCCATTTCTTTAAAAGGACCAGCAAGTATTTTGACCTTGTCGCCTATATCGAAATTCAGCTTCTCTTCTGCCTCTTCTTCACCAATCCTTGTATGAATTGTTTTAATTTCATTTTCTGTGAGAGGCGTAGGTTTTCCACCACTTCCAACAAAACCAAGTACTCCAGAAATATTTTTTACCACAAGCCATGTTTCATCAGTAAGTATCATTTTTACAACAATATAGCCAGGAAATACCTTTAAAGGCTTTATTTTTCTCTTGCCCTTTTCAACAACACTATAATAGTCAACAGGAAGGATTACTTCAAGGATTTTATCCTCTAAACCATATGCTTTTATATGGTCTTCCAGATTATTTTTAACCTTTTTTTCAGAACCTGAATATGTATGGACAAGATACCACTGCGCAGTTTTACTTTCTTCCATTTATTTCGTTACCAGCGCTTCCATTCCTTTAGCAAAGATGAAATCCCATAACCCAATATATAAAGCCCAAAATAAAATAAAGCCAATCACAGTAATGCTATAGGTTTTCATTTCCTTCCATTTTGGCCAGAGAACCCTGTGTAAAAGTTCCACCTTCACTCCGGAAATAAAGCTTCGAAACCCCTCTCTTTTTGCTTTAACAGTTTGCATCTGTTGTGTTGCCTTTGCTTTTGCGTTTCTATTTTTACCCATAATAAGTGGCAGGTCCGAAGGGATTTGAACCCCCAACCCTCGGTTTTGGAGACCGATGCTCTACCAATTGAGCCACGGACCTATTTATGCCTTTACCTCCTTATGAAGAGTATGCTTTTTGCAATACTTACAATATTTTTTAACTTGAAGCTTTTCTCTGTTTGTCTTTTTATTTATCGTCGTTGAATAATTTCTTCGACGACATACAGTACACTCAAGAAGAATAATATCTCTCATTATTGCAACCCTTTCCTTATTCCATCACTGCAGTAATAACACCTGCTCCTACTGTTCTACCGCCTTCACGGATAGCAAACCTCTGGGTTTCTT
>JAYELD010000088.1 GCA_034717215.1 Caldisericota bacterium | reverse complement strand
TTCTTTTTTATTTAATTTTACAAGCATGTCATTTATTTCTTTTTTCAATTCGATAATTTTTAATTCTCTATCCACAGCAGCATCATTGAAAATTTCCAATTCATTCATTCTCTTTTTTATTTCTTCCTCCGCCTGCTTGCGCTCGGTGATATCTTGACCTAAGCCGATAATCTCTATTACTTCATTATTATCATTTAGAACAGCTGTGTCAGTCCAACTCAACCATTTCCATCCATCCTTGGTTTTTGCTCTTTGTTCTAAATAACAAGTATAAGGTGGCTTATATAGATCTTTCATTGCGATTTCTGTTTTCTTTACATCGTCTTCATGAACCAAGGGTATGAATTTTTGACCGAGTAGATCTTTTTCAGTTTTACCAAACAATTTGCAATATGATGGACTTACATACAGAAATCGTCCTTCTAAATCGACTTTTACTATCAGGTCAGTTTGATTTTCAATAAGAAGTTTATATTGCTCTTCACTTTCCTTAAGTTTTTGTTCGTCGGCCGTAAGTTGTTGATTTGCAGCTCTTAATTGTTGCTCGCCTGCTTGTAGCTGCTGGTTTTGAGCATCGAGTTGTTGTTCACTTGCTTTTAATTGTTGGTTTGTTGCTCTTAGTTGTTGGTTACTTGACTTAATTTTTTCTTCGGCTTGCTTCCGTTCGGTGATGTCACGCACAAATTCAATAACTCCTGTTACTTTATCTGAATTTGTTTCTTTGATAGGATAACTAAAAAGTTCAATCCACTCAACAGGAGAATCCTTTGGTCCGGGAACAATATTCCATTCTGTTTTACCGGATTCGAAACAACGAAGCGTTGGACAGGGATCACAATGCTTTTTTAGATTTTGATATACTTCATAGCACTTTTTCCCTTCCAAAGGAAGGTTTTCTTTATACCATTCTTTTATTTTATCATTTACATGGCGGATAGTTAGATTAGGATTAAGTACACTGATACCATCCTGAACACTATTTAAAATATCATTCAAAAATTGCTCATTTTTTTTCAAATCTTCTTCTGACCGCTTGCGCTCGGTGATGTCCGTCAAAGATCCTACTATCGCGGTTGTTTTTCCGTGTTCTACAATTGGAGCTTCTCTTACTTCCACTAAGACCTTTGTACCATCCTTTTTTATCAATTCCAGCTCGTAAGATGGTTGGCGTTTACCGGTTTCAATAGCTTTTACAGTGTTTTTAAAACCTATTTCATTTATGGGATTGTCAGATGCGAGTTCCGTCCAATTGATCATTGCTTCTTCTTGTGTATAACCTAAGATATCTTCAACCTGCGGACTAAGACAGGTAAGAACATGTTCCGGAGTATGTGAATAAAAAAGGTTTGTGGTGTTTTCAAAAATATTGCGAAGTTTTTGTTCGTCGGCCGTAAGTTGTTGATTTGCAGCTCTTAATTGTTGCTCGCCTGCTTGTAGCTGCTGGTTTTGAGCATCGAGTTGTTGTTCACTTGCTTTTAATTGTTGGTTTGTTGCTCTTAGTTGTTGGTTACTTGACTTAATTTTTTCTTCGGCTTGCTTCCGTTCGGTGATGTCCACATGCAAACCCACGGCTCTCTGTGGCTTACCATTTTTATCAATTTCAAAACTTTTACCTCTGCCTGAAATCCACTTCCAGCTTCCATCTTTGCATTTTAAGCGGAATTCTACTTCGTAAGGTTCGGCATTTTCCACATGTTTTTGCACTTTAGGAACAATTGTTTTCCGGTCTTC
>JAYELD010000087.1 GCA_034717215.1 Caldisericota bacterium | reverse complement strand
CATAATACCCGTATTTCTTATTTCGCTAACAGTAATATCTATAAATGCCCTGTTCATAAAATCCAACCCACTTCAGGTAGTAAAATATTTATTAATCGTATACCCTGAATATTTTTTCTTTATGTTTTTTGGGTTTATTATAGTTTTCTGGTTAAACCTGAAAGAAAAAATTGCCGTATCTAATTCAAAAACATTTACAAATGTATCCATTGTAATGGTTCTTGCATTTGAATTTTTTGATCCAAAAGTCGCTTTAGTCATTGCGATTGCACAACTACCATGGTCCACAATGCTTCTCCCCGTCAATATGATGTTAAAATTTATCAGAAAGAAAACATCTGAAATTCAGTACTCGTAATTACCTATTCTTATACCTTTTTCTCAAGTCCTATTAACTTCTCAGCAGCGAAAAGTGAAGCAAGCTTTGAATGCTCGTAATAAATGCCACCTTGTAAATAAACTGCATACGGCTCCCTCATCGGTGCATCAGCTGATAATTCAATTGAAGAGCCTTGTATAAATGTACCTGCTGCCATTAAAATATCATTTTCATAACCTGCAAGTGGCGATGGAAGAACTTCAGCATCCCAATCTATTGGTGATACACCCTGAAAAGCTTGTGCAAACGTAACAAGCTTTTCAGGAGATCTTAAAAGAATTCCCTGAACAATATCACCCCGCTCTTCATTAAAAAGGGGTTTTACATCATATCCCAGCTCTTTAAAAAACTTTGCAGCAAAAATTGCTCCTTTTAACGCATTAGACACAACAAGTGGAGCAAAAAAAGCCCCTTGAAGAAAAAGGCGAGTAAGAGAAAGCATTGGCCCAATTTCCCTTCCTGTTCCCGGAGTAGTAAGCATTGCTTCAATCTTTTCAATATATTTTTCTTTTCCAGCGATGTAACCTCCTGTTGGGGTAATTGCTCCACCCATATTCTTTATAAGGGATCCCACCACGATATCGGCACCTACTTCCGTTGGTTCCTTCTCGTCAACAAATTCCCCGTAGCAATTGTCTACCATAATACAAATATTCGGGTTAACTGCTTTTGCCTTTTTTATCATCCTGCTAATCTCCCTAATTGTAAGAGATTTTTTGTATGAGTATCCACCAGAGCGTTGAATAACGTCTACGGCTGCTCTTTTTATTTTTTCTTTTTCAATACTTTTAGTCATATCTGTTTTATCAAACTTTATTCCGTATTCTTTCAAAGAACCTGTCGCTCTCCTTAATCCTATTATAGCTTCACCTGTTTCATATGGATCTCTACTCAGGTAAAGAAGCGTATCGGCAGGACGAAGCAAACCAAAAAACGAAATGGAAATTGCATGCGTACCGGAAACAATTTGAGGCCTGACAAGTGCCGCTTCTGTATTAAAAATTCTTTTGTAACCTTCCTCTACCTTATCTCTGCCGGGATCAGAAAGCCCATATCCCGTTGTATCCCTGAAATGAAAAACAGAAATATGAGATTCTCTAAACGCATCTAATACTTTATAAAAATTACTACTCTTTATCTTGTTTACTTTTTTAAACTCCTCCGAAAGCTCGCCTTCGCATCGCTCAGCAAGATTTATAAGTTCTTTCCTAATTTGAATGCTCATATAAAAACGCCTTTACAAGTTTTTCTGCCTGTTTTTTTGTATCATTTAAATCTGCCGTATTAATCCAGTGCACGTTATTCTCTTTTTTAAACCAGGTAATTTGTTTTTTGGCAAGATGCCTTGTTCTTTTTTTAATTTCTTCCTTAGCTTTTTCAAAAGAAATGGTTCCGTCAAGGTATTGCAAAACTTCCCTGTATCCAATTGCCTGTAAAGCTGTTTTTGACCAATTAGGATAAATATCCCTTAATCTTTGTACTTCTGCCACAAAACCTTTATCAAACATCTTTTCTACGCGCTTTTCAATATCCCGATAGAGAAGTTTCCTCTCTTTTGTTAGTCCTATTTTTAAGAACTCATAACGAACTTCCTTGTTCTCAATAGAAGAAATTTTACACCCAGTTTGCCTGAAAAATTCAATAATCCTTATAAGGCGCTTCCTGTCATTAACCCTGTCTGAAGCATCTTTATCGATACTTTCTGCCATTTTTCTTAAAACAGCAAAAGACAACATATTGAGCTCTTTCCGTAATACCGCATCAGGAGGTGCTGAAAATTCAACAGGAAACCCTTCTGTAATGCTTCTTATATAAAGACCTGACCCACCAACTATTAGTGGTATCTTTTTCCGCTTAAAAATGTTGCTAATTGCCACCTCGGCATACCTTTTAAACTCTGCAACATTAAACTCTTCCTGCACGGTTACAACGTCGATTAAATGGTGCTGTACTTTGTTTCGGATATCTTTCCCCACTTTATCCGTTCCTATCTCCATTCCTCTATAAAACTGCATAGAATCTGCAGATATAATCTCAACAGGAAATTTATCCGCAATACACAAACTGAGTTGC
Source organism: Caldisericota bacterium (assembly GCA_034717215.1). Lineage (NCBI taxonomy): Bacteria > Pseudomonadati > Caldisericota > Caldisericota bacterium. The sequence goes on along the minus strand of JAYELD010000087.1, from coordinate 33,158 downwards.
GTCTTATGCGTTGCAGTAGGTCCTAAAATAATAATAATTTTCATTTGCCTCGCAGGTGAATAAAATCAGCATCTACAATCTCGGTTTTAATGATATCGCCAACACGTGCAGCACACCCCTCTACAATAACTAATTTATCCTGTGGTATCCTGCCAAAAGCCTGTACTCCAACAATTGATTCGATCAAAACTTCAACAGTTTTTCCTATAAAGAAACGGTTTTTCTTTAAAGAAATAGCATTCTGTAAAGAAAGAAGGTCGTTCAGTCTTCTCTTTTTTTCCTTCTCGTCAATCTGCTCTTCCATCACTGCTGCTGGAGTATTTGGCCTCTTTGAATAAGCAGCAACAAAACTTCTATCAAATTGCATATATTCAACAAGTGATTTAGTTTCATTGTAATCTTTTTCGCTTTCTCCGGGGAATCCCACAATAATATCAGTAGTAATACTTGTATCAGGAAAAAGCATTCGCACACTGTCTATAAGCTCGATATATTGTTCTCTCGTATAGCCTCTCTTCATAGATTTTAATATTTTATTGCTCCCTGCCTGGACAGGCAAATGAAAATGCGAGCACAATTTTTTTAACTTCCTCATCCGTTCTAAAATAGAAAGAGTAAAATTCGCAGGATAAGGGGTAAGATATCTTAATCTCTTAAGGCCAGGGATTTTATTAACATCTTCAAGTATTTCAATAAAACCATTTTTGTACTTCAGATCGCGCCCGTAATGATTAATATTTTGTCCCAGCAAAACAACTTCCTGCGTACCGTTTTTAACGAGCGTATTTACCTCTTCCAATATTTCTTCTTTTGTCCTGCTCCGTTCCCTCCCCTTAGCAATAGGAACAATACAATAACTACAAAAATCATTGCACCCATAAATAATAGGCACATATGCAAACACTTTTCGTGGAGGGGAAATTTTTTCCTCACCAGTTACAGAAAGCAATTTTTTTAACTTTTTAATACGGTCCTCAAGAGACTCGTATCCTTTAAATAGAGCAATAATGCTTTTTTCACCAACTCTCTTTATTGCCTGTTCACTTACACTGGCAACACATCCCGTTACAACAGAAACCGGGTGGCCCTGTCTTTCAAAAAGTTTTCTTATGCGTCCTATTTTGCTGAGAAGTTTTAAATTCGCCTTTTCCCGAACAGCGCAGCTATTTAGTAGAATTAAATCCGCATCTTCATCCTTTTCTACCTCGTTATATCCAAAAGACAGGAGTGCCTCTCTAAATTTTTCGGACTCATATTCATTAATCTGGCAGCCATATGTGACAATCTTAAAATTTTTCATAAAGCTTTTTACACTCCTTCGCAAGTATGTGTCCTTTCAAAACTCCCAGTTCTTTTCCTTCCACATTAAATTTTTTTCCTAGCTTACTGCCATCAATCTTTACATTACTGCATTCAACGAAAAATTTGCTTGCCTTTGCCGCCTCTTTCCCTTCTAACGAAAAAAGAGCTGCTGCTAAAGGAATACAAATACTTCTATATCGAGTAAAAAGAGAAAACAATGAATCAAAGCTGTCCTCTACTTTTTCTCCAACAATTTTATTCGCTATTTCAGCTTCCTTCCGGCTTAAACCTAAAATATCCAATACAGGATACTCTAAAAAAACGTATGAAAATAGCGCCACAATAAAAGCATCTCTGTATGTAAAATCCCTATTAATCTCTTTGTCTAATTCATTAAACTGCATGGATAAATTAATTTTTTTAAGGATAAACGAGAAATTTTTCCCAGGAAAAAATATTTCAAGTACTTTTAATACAGATTGGACATCTAAATCAAGAATCTTTTTTAGCTCCTCTCTTCGTCTCTCTTTTTTAGTCGATTTAAGAAAAAAAAATGCACTTTTAATCTGTTCCCTTGTATCTTCGTCGATGGAAAGACCAAATTCTGTTGCAAGCCGAATTCCCCGAAGAACACGTACCGGATCTTCGCTAATAGAAGTCGGAGAAACAGATCTCAATACACGATCTTCAAGATCTTTTAGTGAAATAGCTCTGTAAAAAAACTTTTTTTCTGAAAGGGAATAACAGACAGCGTTAATTGTATAATCTCGCAGCATAAGATTATCGTCTATACTATTTGTAATCTTCATAAAATCAAATGTATAATCACCTTGAATAGTTCTCAGAAACAAAAAATCCTTTGCATTCAACAAGAAGTATTTCAAATTGCTATTTTCAAAAAAATCCAAAACTTTTTCAAAGTCGTTTTCCTTTACTATAAAATCAAAATCTTTAAGATCTTTACCGTAAAAAGCATCCCTTATAGCGCCTCCAACAATGTAGATGTTGGTTATCTTTGCCTTCAGTGCCTCAACAAATGTATCTGAAAGTGCATCAGTTATAATAGATTTTACTCTCTCCATCTTCTTCTCAATATGCTTTTTGCCTTGCCATTATTTGCAATATCAATGACTACAAAATCTAAAATCACATTACCTTCTGCAACTTCAAATGTTAACGGAAGAAGTGTTAAAAATCTTTTGATTGCCAACTCCTTTTTTACTCCTATAACAGATTCTTCTACACCAGTCATTCCAACATCTGTAATATAAGCTGTGCCACGTGGAAGAATTGTTTCATCTGCAGTAGGCACATGTGTATGCGTACCAATAACTGCGCTTACAAATCCATCCATGAAAAAACCAAATGCCCTCTTTTCGCTGGTTGCCTCTGCATGAAAATCAATCATTATGCAAGAAGTCTCTTTTTGCATCGCTTCAACTAACTGTTTTCCTACAACAAAAGGCGAATCGAGTGGAGGTAGCTCTATTCTTCCCTGTAAATTCACTACTCCCAATTTCATATTATCTTTTTCAATTACAACATGGCCTTTGCCTCTTGCACATGATGGAAAATTTGCAGGACGCAAAAGAAAAGGAAAATCATCAAACTGATCCCAAAATTGTTTCTTATCGAAACTATGGTTTCCTCCAGTAATGACATCTACGCCAAAAGAAAAAAGTTCCCGTGCACTTTTTTCTGTGATTCCCGTTCCGTGCGCTGCATTTTCTCCATTTAAGATAATAAAATCAGGACTATATTTTTCTCTTAATTCAGGCAGCGCCTTTCTAACGGCTTTTCTTCCAGGCTTCCCAAACACATCTCCAATAAAAAGTATTTTCATTTATCTCTCCCATCACAAACAAAAGGAGCCGGTAAAAATAGTACCGGCCGCTTTATATCTTAAAAACTAACTTATTATTCCTTTTTCGCTTCTTCTTTCTGTTCTTCTTCACCAGCTTCTTCACCAGCTTCTTCACCAGCTTCTTCACCAGCTTCAACTTCCACCGGTACCACTTCTTCCTTTGTGGGATGCCCAACTCCTACCACAACTGTGTCTAGTGGGGTAAGTACTTTCACTTTATCGGAAAGAACAAGGTCACTTACGTGCACAACATCATTTATATCAAGTTCTGTTACATCAACCGCAATTTTGTCAGGAATGTCAAGAGGAGCAGCTTCTACCTTGATGTCATACAGCGTATGCTCAAGTACGCCACCAACTTTTACTCCTTTCGATTCACCTACAACCACAATCGGTACCTTCGTAAGCACAGGTTTATCCAGATCTACCTCTAAAAAATCCACATGCACAATCTTATCACCAAGAGGGTCTTTTTGTATATCCTTAAGGATTGTAAAGTAAGTAGTCCCATCGATGTCGAGGTTAACAATAACACTTGTCCCTTTATGTTTTATAATATTAATAAATTCCTTTTCGTTAATTGTGATAGGAATAGGTTTTGCAGTCTTTCCGTAAGCTATGCCAGGAATAAATCCTTCACTGCGAAGCTTCTTTAACATCCCTTTAGTAGAAACTTCTCTTTTCATCGCCTTAAATACTATCTTTTCCATATATGTACATCTCCTTTATAGTTTTTTGAAATTTAATTATAACATTCTTTCAATCTTTTTCAAACAATGCACTTATAGATTCATGTAAAAATACTCTTTTAATCGCCTCTCCTATTAGTGGAGCTACACTAAGAACCTTAATTTTATCAGGTAAATGGTTACGTTCTTCAACGGGAATTGTATCCGTTACGATTATTTCCTCTATGGGCGATTTCATAAATTTATTCAAGCTATCTTTTGCAAATATTCCATGCGTTGCACACACATAAACCCTTTTTGCTCCCCTTTTTAAAACTTCTTCTGACGCTTTAATAATCGTATTACCTGTATGGATCGCATCGTCAACAAAAATAACGCTTTTCCCCTCAACTTCACCAATAAGCCTGCTCGTTTCTACTTCTTCTGGCCCAAGTCTTCTCTTGACAAATATTGCCTGAGTTGAGTGGGGTATATCTCTGGCAAATTCAGTCGCCCGCGCTACACCTCCCACGTCAGGAGAAACAACAACAGGATTCTCAATATTTTTTCCACGCATATAACCAGCAAGTGTCAACACAGCCGTAAGATTATCCATCGGTATATCAAAAAACCCTTGTATCTGGCCTGCATGCAAGTCTACTGACATTACTCTGTCAGCGCCCGCCATCGTAATGAGGTTTGCAACAAGCTTTGCCGAGATAGGCTCCCTCGATTTTGTCTTTCTATCCTGCCGTGCATATCCAAAAAATGGAATAACAGCACCTACAGTGTTAGCCGATGCTCTTTTTAAAGTATCAATCATAATAAGTAACTCCATTAAATTATCCGCCGGGGAAAAAGTCGGCTGAATGACAAAAACATCTCTCCCTCGTACATTTTCAAGGCATCTTACATGAATTTCTCCATCAGGAAAATAATTAATAATCGCCTTCCCAAGTGATAAACCAAGATATTTTACAATTTTTTCAGAAAGCTGCCTATTTGCCGTACCAGAAAAAATTTTTATTGTTTCTCCTTTCAAATCAACCATTGCTTTTTTTCCTCCTCTTTGCCCATTCTTTTTTATTTATCTGTTTAGCTCTCCCAATAGCAAGCGCACCCTCGGGAACTTCTTCTGTAATCACAGATCCGGCTGCTGTATACGCACCTTTCCCTATTTTTACAGGCGCTACAAGTGTATTGTGAGAGCCAATAAATACATCTTCCTCTATAAATGTGGGTTTCTTCTTGCTTTGAAGCCCATCATAATTGCAAGTGATTGTTCCTGCCCCAATGTTCACATTTTTCCCAACTCCCGTATCCCCAATATAACCTAAATGTGGAACTTTTGTATTTTCCCCAAACTGAGATTTCTTTACCTCAACAAAAGTACCTATCTTAACATTCTTACTCATTTTGCTATCAGGCCGCACATAAGCAAATGGGCCTATTTTGCAATTATCTCCCACATTAGCCTGTCTTACTACACTATACTCCACACTCACATTATTTTTAATAACAGAATTAACAATACGCGTATTAGGCCCGATCACACAATCTTTTCCTATAGTCGTCCTCCCCTGGAGTAACACCCCGGGAAGAATTGTCACATCATTCTCTATTTTTGCATCAAAATCAATACTGACAGTATCCGTATTTATAATTGTAACGCCTGAAAACATCAATTTATCAAGTATCTCTCCTTGAATAATCTTTGTTGCAATAGAAAGTTCTTTTCTGTTATTAACCCCGTACACAGGAAATTTCCTTTCCAACTTTTTTGCACTTACTTTTACACCTTTTTTCTTCAATATTGCAAGTGCGTCCGTTAAATAATATTCTTTTTGTAAATTATTGGGAGTAATTTCGTTAATTGCGCTAACAAGATATTTTTTTGCAAACACATATATCCCTGTATTGATCTCGTTTATTTTCTTCTCTTCCTCTGTTGCGTCTTTTTCTTCAACGATCTTGACAAAATTAGTCTTATCCCTGACTATTCTGCCAAAACCAAACGGATTATCAGATAAAGCAGTAAGCAATGCTGCACTACTCTTAGTGTTTTTATAAAAAGCAAGAAGTTCTTTGAGATCAGAGGATTTTATCAAAGGATTATCTCCTGTAATAATGAGTACTGGCATCTCATCCGAAATATTGTCAGATGCAGTAAGTGCTTGTTTTGCCGCATCTCCTGTCCCAAGAGGGATTTTTTGATAAACCAGTTCAACATCAGAAAAACCATCTCTGTCCATTTCTTCGGAAATTACTACAATAACTTTATCAGATATCCCCTTTGCGGCATCTATCACGTATTGCACCATAGGTCGCCCACAAATTGGGTGCATCACTTTTGGAAGAGATGAATGCATCCTCTTTCCTACTCCAGCAGCTAAAATAATACATACATTTTTCATCGTTCTCAACTCCTTATGATTAAGCCATAAATCTTATTTAAAAAACAAAACCATCCCATTACCATATTTTTCATAGCTAACATCCTTTTCTTTTCGCTATCAATAACACAAGTAATATTTTTAACCTAACGAGACAGATTATGGCAACAATTTAGCGAGTTTCTTTGTATTTGCGCAATACTCCAAGCACGTAATCTATATCATGCTCGGTATGGTCAGCACAGATTTGGAATCGTATCTCTTGATTTCCTTTTGGAACTACAGGAAAATTAAGACCAGTCACTAAAATACCGTTATCTTTTAAATATCCAACAAGCTCTGTAGTTTTCTCTGTATCCCTCACCATAAGAGGTACAATAGGATGCTCTCCTTTTATTACCTCATACCTCATATCTATTAGGCCGGATTCAAATCGTGCAGTCATCTCACGTAAATGTTTTAACATCGCTCTTCCCTCATCGCTATCCAATATCTCTAATGAAACAAGCGCTGCACTTGCTTCTGGCGGAGTAATAGGATTAGAATAAATATAAAATGGAGCAGTTTCACGCAAAAACCTTATTACCTCTGCACTGCTTACCACATACCCACCATTTACTCCGAGAGCTTTGCCAAGGGTCGCAACTAACACATCAATTCTATCTTCATGTGTATATTCCGTTGTTCCTCTACCTGTTTCTCCAATAGCACCAACACCATGTGAATCATCAACAAATGTAAGAACCCCTTCTTCAAAACTAGAATTGTATTTTTCAGCTAAATCTGCTATTTTTTTAAGCGGAGCATGATCTCCCCTCATACTAAAGATGCCATCAGTTACAATTATAACCCGCTTGCAATTGCCAACTGAACTCTCTAAAACTGACGCTAGGCTACCCATATCATTATGCTTATATATCTTTTTGTCCCTCGGCCTGGATAATTTTATACCATTAATAATACAATTATGATTCAATTCATCGCTTATCACAATAGTATCTTGCGTAATCATAGGTGCTAATATGCCTACCACTGCCGAATATGCAGAACTAAAGATCATAGATGCTTCTCTGCTATGGAATTCAGCAAGTTTTTTCTCCAGCGCTATATGAGGAGTATAAGTACCACCTATAAATCTTACAGCCCCAGGTCCAGCTCCAAATTCCTTTGCAGCTTTTTCCTCAGCTTCTATTACTTTCTTTTTTAAAGACATTCCGAGATAGTTATTCGCGTTCATTCGCAAAAATCCTTTTTCGCCATAACCTTGTATAAAATATCTAGGACCTTTATCACTTTGTGCCGGTTTTATGCCAGTTATTGCTGTTTCATTTCCTTTAAGCGCTCCCTTATCTTCCAACCCTTTTAAATGAGCCGATAACACCTCTTTAACTTTATCAAGTGGCATTATTTCACCTCCCTATCTATATTTTAATTGCCAACTTATTAGACAGTTTATCAAGCATATCCTTTGTCATAGAAGCAAGATTATATTCTGGTTTCCATCCCCACTCTTCTTTGGCAGTACTATCGTCCATTTTGTTGGGCCAGGAATCGGCAATTGCCTGCCTCATCGGGTCAATGTTATATTCCATAACAAAATCTGGGATATATTTTTTAATTTCATTTGCAATATCCTTAGGAGCAAAACTCATTGCCGTCACATTAAAAGCATTTCTATGCACTAATTTCTCAGGATCTGCCTCCATAATATCAATTGCTGCTTTTATCGTATCTGGCATATACATCATATCCATATATGTATCAGGTTTCAAATAACATGTATACCTTCTATGTTTAAGAGCTTCATAAAAGATTTCAACAGAATAATCAGTGGTCCCCCCACCGGGCAATGTTGCATAAGAAATAATGCCGGGAAAACGTACTCCACGAGTATCTACCCCAAATTTTTTAAAATAATAATCGCAAAGTAATTCTCCTGCAACCTTGGTAACACCATACATTGTATTGGGACGCTGAATAGTATCTTGAGGTGTATTATATTTTGGTGTATTGGGACCAAACGCACCAATGGAACTAGGGGTAAAAACAGTACATCTATGCTCACGTGCAACATCTAAAACATTACAAAGTCCGTTAATATTTACATTCCAGGCAAGTTTCGGCTTGACTTCTGCCACTGCAGAAAGTATCGCTGCCAAATGGTAAATAGTATCTATTTTGTACTTTTTCACAATTTCCTCAATCGTATCAATCTCTGCGCAGTCAATAATTTCAAATGGCCCAGAATCAAACAACTCTTCACTAGGTTTTCTTTTATGTCCTGCTGCTACTACATTTTCATTGCCATACTTTCCACGCAATGCTAATGTAAGCTCAGAACCAATTTGCCCTGTTGCTCCTATCACTAAAATCTTCCGCATAAATGCCATATCTCCTCTTCTAATCGCTATCAAAATAGAATTAAATTTGCTATTTCCTAATACACCTTTTTCTTAAAGATTGAAATCCTTACTAAATACATTTCTAATCCCTGATGTAGGAGCTTCGCTACAAGAACAATGCCTTTCCCCGGGAATATTTATTACTGTTTCACTTAAAACATTGCGAAGCATTTTGTTCATTTCTTCCATTTTATTTACCACTTCCTTGTGAGAAATCATATGATCAGAAATACCTGCTGCATAATTTGTTACAGCGGCAATCGTAGCATAGCACATGCCTAATTCTCTTGCTAACACTACTTCAGGAACGCCAGTCATTCCAGCCACATCCCCACCTAAAATACTGTAAGCGCGTATTTCCGCTCTTGTTTCAAATCTTGGGCCTTCTACAGATACATACGTACCTTTTGGGAAATAAGGATAATCAAATTTCTCCATTGCTTTTTGGATAGCAGTAGTTAACTCGGGGCAATATGGGTCTGTACAATCTGTATGTACTACCTTGCCTTGAGAAAAAAAAGTATCTTCTCTCTTTTTTGTAAAATCAAGAAATTGATTAACAATAACAAATGTCCCGGGCAAAATCTCCCTATTAATTGAGCCTACTGCAGCAGTTGCAATAATGCGCTCAACACCCAACTTGTATAAAGAAAAAATATTGGCTCTGTAGTTTATTTTATGAGGTGGCACAGTATGTTCAGTACCATGTCGAGTTTCAAAAAACACATTTCTTCCTTCCAACTCTCCCTGCATAAGCGCCACAGTGCCAAATTCAGTTTTTACAGATATTGACTCTGCATTTTGTAAAAAATCTGGCGTATAAACACCAGTACCTCCAATAATACCGATACTTTTCATGTTTACCTCCATACCATTCTAACATTTTTCAAGAATTTTTCTATTGCTTTTTAAGACTTTATACCTATAATTATTTGACGGGGCAGTAGTTCAGCGGGAGAACGCATCCCTCGCACGGATGAGGTCAGGGGTTCAAATCCCCTCTGCTCCACCAAATTTTTCCAAAATAAAAGTAACCGGCCCGTCATTAACAAGATTTACTTCCATACATGCACCAAAAATACCTGTCCTGACAATCTTGACCTGCTTTTTTATTTCTTCCACGAATAATTCATAAAGCGAAATGGCTAACTCTTCTCCCGCCGCATTGCTAAAACCAGGTCGATTGCCCTTCTTGATGCGAGAGGCAAGTGTAAATTGCGAGATAATCATAACCTCACTGTTTACCTCTTTTACAGAAAGGTTCATCTTCCCATGTTCGTCAGGAAAAATCCTTAAGTCACATACCTTTTTTGCAAGATACTTTGCTTCTCTTTCTGTATCTCCCTTTTCCACGCCAATTAAAACAAGCAGTCCGCTACTAATTGTTGAAACAAGTTCACCGTCAACACTAACTGACGCTCTCTTCACTCTCTGAAGAACTATCCTCATATATTCTCCTTTTACTCCACCGTACCGTTATTACTTCAGGAATAAGCTTAACTTCCCTTGCAATATCCGCTACAAGAGAAGGCTTTTCAGCAACAAAAGAAAAACGTAAATACGATTGGTAATACCCGTGTTTCCTTTTTTCTGTCCTATTTGATGTACGAAAGTTTTCTATATTCACATTCATTTCACTTGTAACTCTTGATATTCTATAAATAATACCTGGCACATTCCAAACAGTTACTCTAAAATATACCAAAAATTTTGCCTTTCCCTTTGCTTCCCAGACAGCAGGTAACACTTTCCCTCCACTGCTTGTAATCGCTGCTAAATTCGGACAATCCTTCTTGTGAATCTTTATTCCTCTTCCTCTCGTTACGTAGCCTACAATTGGATCCTGCGATTCCGGATTACAACATCTTGCAATAGATATCTTTATTCCTTTAACACCAGGGACAGCAGGATAATAAATTGTTTCTTTCTTCTGAAAGGTGCGCGGAGTAGCTTTGCGTACATAAAGTTTTTTGACTTCTTTCTTCTCCTGCTGTTCTTCCTTTCTCTCGCTCTTTTCTTCTGGTGTCTCTCGCAATTTTCTAAGCCAATACCTAATTTTTGAACGTGCAGAAGAAGTTCTTACGAATTGTAGCCAATCAAGTTTTGGTCCGGTTGAAGACTTTGACGTAAGAATCTCTACGCGGTCTCCCGTCTTTAGCTCTGTCTGCAAAGGAACAATAGCGCCATTTATTTTAGCTCCAACACAATAATTCCCGACATCCGTGTGTACTCTATATGCGAAATCAATAGGAGTAGCACCCACTGGAAGATCAATAACATCGCCTTTTGGCGTAAAAACAAGCACCTCTTCGCTAAATAAATCTCCTTTTATCATTTCTACAAATTCTTTTGTAGACCGAACTTCTTTTTGCCAATCAACAATTTGACGAAGCCACATCAATTTACTCTCATAATTCTTATCAAGCTGAATGCCTTCTTTATATTTCCAATGTGCTGCTATGCCAATTTCATCATGCTTATGCATTTCTCTTGTTCTAATTTGAATTTCAAGTGGCTCGCCAGACTTTGTGATAACCGTTGTATGAAGAGATCGATACCCATTGGGTTTCGGCATCGCTATATAATCCTTCACCCTCCCGGGAATTGGTTTATACGAATTGTGAAGAATACCCAATACTTGATAGCACTCAGGGACAGACAACACAATGATTCGCACGGCAGCAAGGTCATAAATTTCGTTAAACTCTTTTTCCTCTCGCACCATTTTTCTATATATACTATAAAGATTTTTTGGCCGTCCGGAAATCTCTGCTTTTATCCTTTGCTCGTCCAGTAAATTCTTGATTTCCTTCACAACGTCACTGACAAATTTTTCTCTCTCTCCTCTTTTATTTGAAACTCTTTTGGCAAGCTCGTAATATTCATCCTGCTTGAGATATCTAAAACTTAAATCCTCTAATTCCCACTTTATTTTGTAGATACCCAGCCTGTGTGCCAGCGGAACATAAATATCCATTGTATCCGTTGCAATCTGTTTTTGCCTATCAGGAGGAAGAAAAAATAGAGTCCTCATATTGTGCAATCGGTCTGCCAATTTTATAATGACAACTCTCACATCTGAAGCCATTGAAAGGAGCATCTTTCGAAGATTTTCAAGCTTTGTTTCTTCGGAAGAAAAATGATCCATATATTCTAATTTTGTAACACCATCGACAAGAAAAGCAATATTCTCTCCAAACTCTTTTTTAATTTTGTCCAGAGTAACAGATGTATCTTCAACAACATCATGAAGAAGCGCTGCAGCATAACTTTCTGCGTCAAGTCGCATCTCAACAAGGATAATTGCGACATGGAGCGGATGAATAATATATTTATTTCCCGACTCTCTTACCTGTTCGCCGTGTGCTTCCTTTGCGAATTTGTAAGCCCTTTTAACCAAAGAAATCTCCTTATCGCCAAGATAAGAGGAGATTTCTTTAAGTAATTTTTCGGATAATGTTTGCTCGTTCAAGTTAATCGAAGTTTATTAATGAAAATATAGGATATTTCTTTAACTTCTCTTCTCCTTTAAGATTTTTCAAAATAATAATAAAACCCCAACCAACAATTTTTCCACCAGCTTCTTCGACAAGATCACTCGCTGCAGCTGCAGTGCCTCCGGTAGCAAGCAAATCGTCTACCATCAATATTCTTTCTCCCTTTTTTATGCCATCTTTATGCATCTCTAAGATAGACATACCATACTCTAATTGGTATTCTTTCCTTGCCAATTCAGAAGGAAGCTTGCCTGGTTTTCTTATTGGCACAAAACCTACGCCAAGTTTAACAGCAATGGGAGCACCTATTATCAATCCCCTTGCTTCAATGCCTACCACTTTATCAATACCTTTGTCTTTAAAAAAATCTGCAAGTTGCTCAATCGCATAGCCAAATGCTTTACCGTCAGAAAGCAAAGTCGTGATATCCCGAAATAGGATTCCTTTCTGCGGGAAATCTGGAATGTTCCGTATATACTTTGTTAAATCCATTTCTACCTCCTCCTTGTCGCTACATTAAAATTATACCAAAAAATGTATACTCAGCAAAAGATAAAAAATTATCTTCGTTTCCTTTTAGATTTTTTTCCTCTCTTTTTCTTTAAAGTCTTTTTACTTAAAGAAACTTTCTCGTCCGAATGAGATTCACCAATTGCAGTTTCAACACGAGGCTCTACAGAAATAACGCGTTTTTCCGTTACGCTACTTATCTTTTCCTTACCCTTGTGCCATAACACAAGGAGTGGAGAAGCAATGTAAATCGAAGAGTAAGTTCCTGCAAGCAATCCAAACATTAGTGTCATCGAAAAATCTCTCATTGTAGGCCCTGCAAAAACGACCAATGCAAAAGATGCAAAAAATGTTGTAATGGAAGTATTCATAGATCTTACCCAGACTTCAGTAATGCTTTTGTTGACAAGCATGGGAAAAGTCTCCTTTCCTCTAAACTTTACATTTTCTCGTACTCTATCCATCACAACAACACTATCCTCCACGGAATATGTCATAATGGTAAGCAATGCTCCTATAAATGGAGCATTAAGTTCTATTCTGAAAAGTGCAAGCAAGCCGAGGGCAACAAGGACATCATGAAGTAAGGCAATAATAGTTGCAAGAGCAAATTTAAATGTGAACCGCATTGTAATGTAAAAAAGTATAAAGAGGAGAGCAAGGGCAAGTGAAATAAGCCCACTTTTTTTGAGTTCATCACCAATAACCGACGCAATAGAGGTAATACCAATTTGCTCCGTGTCTACCTTAGCTACATTAGTAGATATTTCATCAATAATGCTATTTTTTACATCATTATTCAATGTTTCTGCCTTAACTTTAATAAAAATTTTATTTCCTTGCGCTTCCTGGATAATTGCATCTTTAAACCCCTCAGAAGCAAGAATGTCACGCACTGCCCCTATGTCTGGTTTTTCCTCACATGTAAGGGTAATTACCGTCCCTCCCATAAAATCAATACCAAAATTCAAGGGGGATCCAATAGTAAGCTGATTAACCATCATTGAAGTAATGCCAACTAAAATGATAACAGCAGAAATAATTATCCAGAGCTTTGTATGCTTTATAATATTCCAATTTGCTATTTTTTCTCTAAAGTTCATCTACGCACCCCCTATATTCCAAACATCCACGGTTTCTTTGCTGCAGAATCTGGAATCAGTAAATTAGCAAGAGAATGGGTCACGACAACTCCACTCAAAAAACCTACAAGAATACCTACAGAAACAGTTACAGCAAATCCTTTAATCACGCCAGAGCCAAAATAAAACAACACTATTGTGCCAACAAGAACCGTCAAGTTTGAATCAAATACTGTTCTGAACGCTTTGGCAAAACCAGCCGAAATAATGGAGCGTGTCGATTTGCCGAGCTTAAATTCCTCTTTCATTCTCTCAAATACAATAACATTGATATCTACTGCCATACCAAGCGAAAGAATTGCACCTCCTATAGCAGGTAGTGATAATGTTGCATGTAGCAGGAAAAGTAGAGCCACTTCAACCGTCATATAAAACACAAGTGCTATGGTTGCAAGAACGCCAAGTAAACGATAAAAGAAAATCATATAAAGGAAAATGAGAAGTATTGCAATAATTATAGCAATCAAAGCCATTCTAACAGACTTCTGCCCAAGAGAAGGACCTACAACATCTTCCTCGATAAAATTAAGCTTAAGGGGAAGTGCACCACTTCTCAAAAGCGCCGCATCCTCCGCAGCTTCTTCGGCCGTAAAGCCTCCTTCAATAATTCCTTCTCCTCCAGTAATGGCACTCCTCACAACTGGATTCATCAGCAATTTACTGTCAAGATAAATTGCAATTGTTTTGCCCACGTTCTGAGCAGTAACATCAGCAAATATCTTAGTACCCTCACTATCTAATTTAAACTGTATGATGGGCTCACCAAGAGACTCGGGATCATTGCTAAATGCAAGATTTGCATCTTCTATATGGTCGCCCGTTAGAACAACGGTACCATCTTCAGTTTTGAATTCAAGTAGCGCGGTCTGCCCTATAAGTTCCTTGGCACGCTGTGGATCTTTCCATCCTGGAAGTTCTACATCAACTCGCATCCAGTGTGCACCCTTTTCTTGCACGACAATGGCCTCACTCAAGCCAAGATTATTTACCCTTCTCTCTAAAACACCCAGTGTACTTTCCATTTTTTCTCTTGTTACTTGTACTTCCGGGGTGCTCTCTGCTTCTAAAACAAATTTCACACCACCCCTAAGATCTAAGCCAAACCTTGGTTTTACTACCTGCTCCAAAGAGGTTAGTTCTTCTAATGGCTTGTTCAATGCACGGATTCCAACATAATCAACCCAGAAAGCTGTAACAAATATAAGCGCAATAACAATAACAGCAACAATTCTCTTTCTCCTCATCCTAAATCCTCCTCATTTCATTAAATTCACAAAATTAATATAAAGAAAACTTCCCTTTTGTTAATTAAGAAAGCTTTGTTTTATTTACTTCTAAACGAAATTCATAATCTAAAACTGATGCTGCTTTCCTACACATAACCATTCGCGTAAGAAAAATTTCAAAAAATTCCATTACCTGGCAAATTTTTGTATCAATACTTAAATTAAGAGAGATTTCTTTTTTCTCCTGATCCACAAAAATACTCGATTTTACAACAGCAAAGTTTACGCGGTCATGTATGTCAAAAGTTGCAGGACTTGAATTTCTTACCCTGCTTCTGTGAACATCTGCCTTGTCAGCTAATACAACAGCTGCTGTTATAGGGTTAGTAGCAATCCCTGAAGGCTCTTCATGGTTTGCAATTGCTCCGCCTACAGCTATAATTTCATTTATGTCGCTATTCATTTCTTCCAGTGCCCGCATAGCAAGGATAGCCCCATTCTGAGGATGATTTTCTCTGCCAAGAAAATTACCCATATCATGCAGCCATCCAGCAATGGCAGCGAGCTCAGCCTCCCGTTTCGGGAATCCTGTTTTCTTTAATATCTTGAAAGCAAGATCTGCTGTTATGCCAACATGCCTGAATCCATGTTCAGTATACCCTATTTCACAAAGATAGTCATCGGCTTTTTTAATATATATTTTCACTTTTTCATTATTTTTTACATCTTTAAGATAAATTTTCATTCTCTGTTCCTCAGAAAATCTTTTAATTCATCGAAATCTTCTTTCAGTGTACCCTTCAAAGCTCCATGATAAAGCACAGCAGCAGGATGGTACATAGGCATAAATGTAAAACCATCTTTTTTAATAATAGTTCCGTGTATCTTGCCAATGCTAAGCTCAGAAGAAATCAAAGTTTTAAGAGGCGTATTTCCTAATGTACAGATTACTTCTGGTTGCACAAGAGCTATCTGCGCTATAAGGTACGGTTTACAAGCATCTACTTCTAATGGAAGCGGGACTCTATTATTTGGCGGACGGCATTTTACAATATTTCCAATAAACACATTTTCTCTTTTAAGATCAATACCTGCCAACAACTCATCCAAAAATTTACCTGCAGCTCCAACAAATGGACGTCCTGTTAAATCTTCTTGCTTACCAGGACCTTCACCGATAAAAAAAATACGAGCATTTATAGATCCTTCACCGGGTACAGGCAACGTTCTTGTCTTGCAAAGAGAACACTTATTGCACTTACTTATGTTGTTGGAAATCTCATTAAAAAGTTGATTATTCACTCTGCAGATCCCCAACAAGTACTTTTCCTCTTTCACTTGAGGAAATATCCTTGGCAAATGCCAAAAATTCATCAAATCTAACTGACTCCACTTCTTGCATAAGCGCTTTTATACTCTTTACTTTTCCTTGAAACATGCCCTGTACGCCATTTCTTTGCATGCGTCCGCTGCTGCTTTCCAGCCCAAGAACTAAATTTCCAAGAATATACTCCCTAACATCCTGAAATTCTTCCTTCGATAACCCTTTCACCCGAATATTATCAATCTCTTTGTTTATGATGTTTTCTACTTTTTCGATATTTTCGGGAAGTGCCGAAGCATAAATAGCCGTTCCACCCGTATCGGAAAAACTAACCGGGTATGCATAAACAGTATAAACAAGCCCAGATTTTTCTCTCAGTTTTTGAAAAAGCCTGGAAGACATATTGCCTCCAAGGCTCGTTGTATACATAGATTGAAGGATGCTACGCCTACTAAATGATTTTTCTCCTTTTAAGGTAATAGCCAAATGAATCTGTGCTCCATCCTTTTTAAATAATCTCTTCTGAAATAAAAAAGTAGGTGGTTCGTTAAAAGTATCAATTTCGCTCCCATGAGGCATATCAGAAAAATATTCTTCTATGTAATTACTTATCGTTTTTTTATCGATATCCCCAACAACAGAAACAAAAATATTCTCCTTGTTAAACGAATTATTAAACCATTTCAGTAGGTCTGAACGTTTTAATTTTTCTACTGTTTCCTTTTCCCCAAGAGGATTATTAGCTACGGAGTTATCACCCCATATAGATCTAAGTACCTCCGCTTGGCAGATATCCTGCGGCGTATCATAATACTCGTTGATTTCTTCCATTATTACTGCTCTTTCTCTATTTAAAAGAGTCCTATGAAAAAGAGGATTAATTAAAATATCTGATAGAATATCAAACCCTTTCTCGGCATGCTTGCTAAGAAGTTTCGTGTAAAAAAGAGAATATTCCGAAGATGTATAAGCATTCAATCCGCCACCAAGGCATTCTATTTCGTGTGATACTTGATACGATGTACGCCTTTTAGTACCCTTAAAAACTGCGTGTTCAATAAAATGAGCTACGCCCAGTTCGTTCTTACGTTCGTAGCGGCTTCCAGATTTTATAAACACGCCGATTATCACAGAAGGAAAAGATTTATTCTCTTCAATAAAATACCGTATGCCGCTTGAAGTTTTGTCTATAGAAAAATATTCTTTACTTTTTGTCATTCTTTTTTTTGAGATGAGTTTTCCTCTAACCCTTTCCTTGTAAGTTGAATCTTGCCATTGCCTTCCACCTTCATCACTTTTACCTTTATTTCATCTCCAACCTTAATCTCTTTGTTGATATCTTTTACAAATTTATCTGACAATTGAGAAACATGAAGAAGCCCCACCGAATTTGGCAAAATTTGTACGAAAGCACCAAAATTTTTAATATCCACCACTTTACCGGTGTATATTTTATTCACCTCGGGTTCTTGAAGTAGGCCAATTATTTGAGCTCTTATCTGCTCGCCTATCTCTCCATCAGGAGCACTAATATATACTGTTCCATCAGGTTCAATATTAACATCCGACTCTGTTTCTCCAATGATGCCTTTAATTGTTTTACCGCCAGGGCCTATAAGCAATCCGATTTTATCCGGGCTAATTTTTATCGTAAAAATGCGCGGTGCATATGGAGAAATCTCTTCCCTTGGCCCAGGAAGAACACTCAGCATCTTCTCCAATATGAAAAGCCTTGCATCTTTTGCCTGGCTCAAAGCTTCCTTTAAAATTTCAAGTTTAACACCTTTTAATTTAATATCCATTTGAAGTGCAGTTATTCCATCTTTAGTTCCCGTAACCTTAAAATCCATGTCTCCAAAATGATCTTCCTCTCCCTGAATATCAGTAAGGATGGCATGCCGTTCTCCTTCGCTCACAAGACCCATTGCAATGCCTGCAACAGCCTTTTTGATGGGAACACCCGCATCCATAAGTGCAAGAGTAGATCCACAAGTAGCTGCCATCGATGAAGAACCGTTCGACTCGAGTACCTCGGAAATAACCCTTATTGTATACGGAAACTCTTCTTCAGAAGGTAGTACAGGCAATAAAGCTCTTTCAGCAAGTGCACCGTGGCCAATTTCTCTCCTGCTGGGCCCCCTTATAGGCCTGACTTCACCTACTGAAAACGATGGAAAGTTATAGTAATGCATATATCGTTTTTTAAATTCCGGTTCAAGAGATTCTATAAGCTGTCCTGCTCCCTGAGCACCAAGCGTTGCAATAGATAAAACCTGCGTTTGTCCTCTCGTAAAGAGTCCGCTACCGTGCGTATGCTTCAACAATCCTACCTCGATGTTTATATCTCGTATTTCGCTGAATTTTCTACCGTCTACCCTTATTCCTTCCAACGTGCGTTTTCTCAAGTATTTTTCTAAAAGCTCGTCAAAAATATAGTTGATATCCGCTTCCTTTTCAGGATTTTCTTCTAACTCTTTCTTTATAATTTCTTCTTTTATATCATCTAGAGCTTTTTCCCTTTGGAGTTTTTCAGTACTCTGCAAAACAGTTTCAATTTTAGAAAGAAATAAAGGGGCAATAGCTTCTTTCAAAGACTTATCAACTGCAATTTCAGCTACCGTAATCTTCTCTTTCCCTACCGTTTCTCTCAAATCTTCTTGAATGAGAGCAAGTTTTTTAATCTCGGGGATTGCAAGTTCTATTGCAGCAATCATTTGGCCTTCTGAAATCTCATTTGCTCCAGCTTCAACCATCAAAAGAGCGTCTTTTGTCCCGGCAATACTTAAATTTAAATCACTTTCTTTCAATTCCTTTTCCGATGGATTTACCACGAATTTACCATCAATAAAACCAACTTTAACAGCACCCACAGCTTCGGTAAATGGTTCATCCGAAATAAGCGATGCTGCTGAAGCAGCACTGAGAGCAAGTATTTCCGGAGAAATCTCCCCTCCGGAAGAAAGAACGTACACAATAATTTGAACAGGTCTCCTAAACTGTCCAGGGAACAAGGGACGTAATGCCCTATCTATAAGCCTTGAACTAAGCGTTTCTTTCTCAGATGGTCTTCCTCCTCTTTTAAAAAATCCACCCGGAATTTTACCTGCAGCATACATTTTTTCCGAATATGCCACAGTAAGTGGGAAAAAATTCATTGGCTCCGAAGATTCTTTTCCCATGGTAGATACTGCTAACACAACAGTCCCGCCGCAAGAGGCAATAACTGCACCACCTGCCTGTTTTGCTACTCTGCCTACCTCAAATTTAACACTTTTTCCACTAATTTCAATCTCTTTAGTTATAACCATATTAAGCTCTCAACTTAAGATCCTTAATGATCTTATTGTACCGCTTTTTATCAACATTCTTCAAATAATTTAGAAGCCTTCTCCGCTCGCCAACCATTTTAAACAAACCACGCCTTGAAGTATAATCTTGTTTGAATGTTTGCAAGTGCTTGGTAAGCTTAGAAATTCTACTTGTGAGAAGCGCTATCTGAACCTCAGGAGAACCAGTGTCTCCATCATGCCGTTGAAATCTTTTAATAATTTCTTCTTTTTCGTCTTTTGTAATCATAAATCCTCCTTAAATTATTATATTTCCGCTTTCATCAAAGGTTATCGTCGGAGCCTCGATATTCCTTGTTAAAAGTCAAATTATATTATACACATTTATTGAAGTTATGCAAACGAAAATAAATCTTTGCTTCTCCTACATCTTGCTGAATTTGTTCAATTAGACCCTGCGGCTTGTCAAATTTTTTTTCGTCACGTATTTTCTTTAAAAAGTGCAATCTTACATTAGCTCCATAAAGATTTTTTTTCACATCTATAAAATATATTTCTACTTTTAGCTTATCATTTTTTTCAAATGTAGGGTTAAATCCTACATTTGTGACAGATTGAAAAAATTTACCTCCTGTTTCCGCAAGAGTGACATAAACTCCACCTGGAGGAAGTAATTTGCTTCCATTTTTATACGCAATATTTGCAGTAGGAAACCCCAGCAAACGCCCTACACCTCTCCCTTTTACCACACCCCCTGAAATAAAGAACCTATATCCTAAAAGAGCATTTGCCGTTTCTATTTTGCCATTCATAATAAGCTGATGTACAAATGAGCTTGAAACTGTCTTCCCGTTAATATCAAGCAAAGGAATAGAATATACATCTATGTCAAATGGTTTTGTAAGTTTTTTCAGGTACATCACATCGCCGATTCGCCTATATCCAAACCTGAAATCTTCACCTACGACAATACCTTTTGCATTTACTTGTTGAATAATTTCTTTTTTAAAAAATTCTTCAGGGGATAATTTCATAAACTTATTGCACATTTCTACAACATAAGCGCATTGTATTCCGTTTTTCTCAAGAAGAAATAGTTTTTCTTCAAGCAGCGTGAGAAATTTTCTTTTCATTTCCTTTATAGGATGACTATAGAAAGTATAAACGAGAGGAATCGCATTTTTCATCTTTGCAGCTTTTATTGTTTCTTCAATGAGCAATTTATGGCCTCTATGCACACCATCGAACATACCTATTGTAACTACGGTGCTTTCTTTAACGTAATCGCCATATTTATATATCTTCATTCAACACCTTTTCGGGATGCACTTTGCCATCTTTATACCTGCCAATGCCTATAAAGACTCCACTTTCATCTCTGACAACAACTTTATCTGCAGTAATATCTAAGCCGTTCTTAAACCGGTCTGCTTCTTTTACAAAAACCACTGGTAGATCAATTGCACGATCAGCAGTCAAAAAACCTTTATCAAAACTGCCGTTCTTAATTCTTCCAAAAGTAGTAGCATCGCTAATACAGAATCTTCCAATAGAAAGCCGCGTAATAGCAGAGAGAGTAGCAAAAGTGCCTAATGCTCTTCCCATATCTCTTGCAATGGACCTCATATATGTTCCCTTCGAGCAAGTAATATCAAGCACAAGTTCGTTGCAGTGAAAAGAAATAATTGACATTTTAAGTATTTCTACCTGACAGGGTTTCTTTTTAATAATTTCTCCATCTCTTGCATATTTGTAAAAAGGTTTTCCTTTAAATTTTTTTGCCGAATAGTCCGGGGGGATCTGCTCTATTATACCAATGAATTGGTCTATAACTCCTTTTATTTCTTCGATAGTCACGATAGAATCTTTCTCATTTATTATACTGCCAGTAATATCGTCGGTGTCCGTCTCAATTCCAAATCGAATCTGTATTACATATCTTTTTTCATCCGTATCAATATAAGGAATAAAACGTGTTGCACTGTTCAGTGCAACAATCATAAGCCCCGTAGCCATAGGGTCAAGTGTTCCTATATGCCCTGCCTTTTTGGCATTAAAGATTTTTTTCACTCTATTTGTAACAGTAAAAGAAGTAAGGCCAAATGGTTTAGCAATTAATAAAATATTCTTTTTCAATAAATCCATTATGTAATCCAACCTTTTCAAGTTTAAGCATCTTGATTTTATTATCTATTCCGCCAGAAAACCCACCGATTTCTCCATTGCTTCTTACAACCCTATGGCAGGGGATGATTATAGGAAGAGGATTATTTCTCATAGCCGCTCCAACAAATCTGGCATATCTTTTGTCACCAAAAACTGCACTGGAGATACCACCGTAAGAAGAAACTTTGCCGCATGGTATTTTTTGTACTTCTTCAAAGATTGGAATAAATTTTGAATAAAATACAGGCACCTGATATTCTAGTGCGTTAGTATTTCCCTTCCAATATTTTTTAATAGACAAATTAAGCTTTGCATTGTTTCTAAATGTACAATGATCAACAAACATAATTTTTGATATAATTCCTGATTTCTCTTCTATCTTAAATAAGATACCATAGAAATTAATGCAATATACCACATCACTCATTATTTGCAGATTCAATAGTAACACTTACAGATTCTGGCTGCACGATAGAAATTACAACAGTTCCAGGTATGCCTTCTACCACAACAGGTAATTGATATGTGCCATCAGTAATGCCAGTAGCATCTACAACAGCAGTAATGGGAAGAACATCAATAGCATCAATATCTTCTTCAAAACCAGAAACAATCACTTCAATTTTTTCGGGATTAGCTTTGCCCACTAGATCATCATCTGTTTTAACAATAACAGGCAGGGTAAACTTTTTCTCCATGAGAGGTCTTACATCAATTTTTATTTTGCAATTTTCAGCGCCAATAATATTCACCCCTTCCGGCACGATAAGTAGGAGTTCAAATTCAGTAGATTTTGTGATAGCGTCTATATTCAAAACATCGGTAGTGATATAAGAAACATCAGATAAAGACAGAAAATCACCAGATATAGAAATGACAGCTGGCTCTACTGAAATAGATTTTATTCCAAACCCTTTAAAAACAGTACCATTAAGGTTGGGAACGATAGGCACTATTTTTGCAACAGTAACACTGCTCTGAGAAACTTTAACCATACAACTAATGGGACTAACCTGCACGTCTACTATGTTTTCCCCGTCTTTTCCAAATATTTTTACGGGAAGAGTTAAATTCGTTTCTTCTTTGATTCCTGTGAGATCAATTTGAATAAATACTTCTTTGATGCTGGCTAACACACTTTCGGGACCAGTAATACTTGCCTTATCAGGAGTAATGATGGGTGTCCCAGGAAGAAAACCCTCTTCTGCTTCACCGCTAAATTTTGCAGCTATCGGCATAATAATTGTAGTTAATTTTTCAAGGCTTACTCTCGCTTTTTCAGGAGATACTTTTTCTATCGTCACTCCCATAAGAGGAGATTTTGCATCAACATCTACATAATATTCACCAAGTGTTTTGCCAGAAAGATCGATCAATGCAGTAAAATCTTGCTCTTTTAGGCCAAGAATCAATCTGCTCGGCCCTCCAGCGGTAACATTTACATAATCAGTTTTATTTTTAATAACCACACCAGGTTCCATATTTATCGCCACCACGGGCACTTTAAATGTGCGCACTACAGTAGGCCCTTGCACACCTGCCACATAATACCATATTAATATGGCAAGTATAATCGAAATAACCTTTATATTAAAAATTTTCAAGAAAAATTTTTTCATTCTACTTGCGTATTTCCTCCTTTTCGGACCATGTCGGTTTTGCCATAACAAGCAACATGCCGCGGAGCTCTAATGGACTAAGATAACGGGTTAATTTTCCTTTTATTGCAAGAGAGATGATGCCTGTTTGTTCGGAGACAACTATTGACAAAGCATCTGTCTCTGATGTTATGCCTACAGCTGCTCTGTGCCTTGTACCAATTTCCTCTTTATCAAGCGATTCATCAAGAGAAAGGGGAAGTATACAACGTGCGGCCTCTATTCTAAGGTCTTTGATAATTACAGCACCATCATGAAGAAATGTATTAGGATAAAAAATTGTGTTAAGCAGCTCTGACTTCACGAATGCTTTGATAGGAACACCTGTTTCTATATATTCTTGTAAAGGCGTGCTCCTCTCTATCACAATTAAAGCACCCATTTTATTGAGAGACAAAAATTTTACACTCTTTATTATCTCGTCAATGATATTTTGAAAATCTTCCACACTAATAAGCTCCATCTTTTCCCCGATAACAATTCCTTTTCCCAACCCTGTAAACCATTTTCTCAACTCCGGTTGAAATACAACGACAAAAAGTATCGGAAGAAATGTCACAGAAAATCGAAGCAAGCCGTTCATTACATAACCTACCGTAACAAGATGAATCGAGTTAGTTACCTTTGCTAAAACTATCAAAGCAATAAAATAAACGGCGATGCCCTCTGCAAGTTGCAATGTTCTGGTATGCTGAATAGCACGCAGCACAAAATAAATAACCATGCTCACTATGAGAATATCAACGACAGCAAGAGCAACATACTTTGCATTAAAATTAGCAATCATAAAATTAATCATTTCATTCATCAGTATGTTTTACCAAAATTTTATATTTTTTGCAAGAATAAACGCCTATAAAAATGCTCTTTCCCTTCGATAACTATACCGCAAAAATATGCGAACCTTGTTCGTCCTTTGTAACACGAAGTTCATAGGGAAAGCTTTCCTTTACTTCCGCAACATGAGTTATAATAAGAATTTTTTTAAACTCGGTTTTTATTGCATTAAGTTCTTCAAGTACATTTGCTCTGCCTGATTCGTCTTGACTGCCAAAACCTTCATCAATAATTAACATCTCTAATGGCATCCCAGAAAGAGACGCTAGAAATAGAGAAATGCCAATCCTTGTTGCAAGATTAATTCTAAACTGCTCTCCTCCACTGAAAAGCACATATCGCCTCCGTATTCCTTTAGCGTATACTTCTATGTCTAATGTATTTTTTTCTTCACCTTTTCTATTTGCCTTCACTGTCCTAAATTTTAGTTGCATTGTCCCACCACTCATCTTTCTTAAAATTTCATTTGAAATATCTTCTATCTGCGGTACAACACTCCTGATAATAAGACTTTGGATCCCTTCTTTTCCAAACATATCGACACAAACATCCAGAATACGCTCGTCATCATCCATCTTCGCCAGCTCAATCAATTTTTTATTAAGTTCACTTTTCTCTTCTTTAACTTTTTTACACTTCTCTTCAATGCGAATCATCCTATCGTGCTCGCTGTGATATTGAAAAGATATGTCTTTAAATTCCTTCTCGAGAGAATCGTAATTTCCATTAACATCGCCTAGCTTTTCAACTTTTTCTGCAGTTTTTTTAATTTTTCCCCTTAATTCCTTTATCTCCTTCTCTCCTTTTTCTATCTCCTTATGAAAAGACAAAAGATGCTTTTCTACCTCTTCTTTACGCGCTTTTGCCTCTCTGAGATCCAGAAAAAGCATTCGATAATCTTGCAAAGTTTTCTTCTTTTCCTTGCACTCATTAAACATTTTTTCACTGAATTCAATATTTTTTATAAATTTCTCTATTTTCAGAATTTCTTTTTTTTCTTTTGACAAAAATTCGGGGTCCTCAAGTACTCGCTTCACTTCTTCCATCTCACGCAGCCACTTTTCACTCTGCACCCTCGCTGCATCGATATTTTTTCCAATTGCTTCTATTTTATTTTGAGAAACGGCCTGCTCGGACTGAACATCGCGCAAAAGCTTACCTAACTGCTGCTTTTTCTCTTCCTTTTTTTTCAATGCATCTTCTTTGACTTTTGTCTTTTCTTCAACACCATTAAGGCCTACAACTATTCCTTTGCATTTATTCCAAACGTCCATTTCCACATCCGACATTACGTCCCTTTTAAGAGCGATATCTTTTTCATTGAGTTGCGCAAGAATTTTTTCCCGCTGCGTCTCTTTTACTAACTTCACTGCCTTTAACAAATGTATCTCTTTCACGTATTTTCCAAGCTTCTCTTTTAACTCTACAAGTATTTTCGCATCAAATACAGTTCGAATGGATTCTATTTCTCCATTTAGTTTTGAAAGAACCAGATTTTTTTTGTAAAGGAGATTTTCGCTTTTGGCAATCTCCTCCTTGTATTTCAGCTCTACCTCTTTTCTATGTTCATCAGTAAGAGGAGAGCCGCAAAGAGGGCAATTTTTTGTTTCTTCAGAAATAAAGCGGAGTTTCTCTTTGAATGTAAAAAGATTAGCCTTCGCCATTTCAATTTCACTTGAGAGAGATGCTTTTCTCTTTATAAGCTCTTCTTTTCTCTTCTCTCCGTTCTCCTTCTCTTTTTCAACACGCTTGATTTCGGCTTCTATTCCGTCAATTTCTTTTTTAATAACTTCCAACTCAATTTTCTTTAGTGCGCTCTCAATATCTTCAATTTCCTTTTTTAACTTTCCCTTCTCCCTGTTAAGCTCAGATAAACGCTCCTCTCTTCTGCGTTCTAATTCTCCTATGCTATTTTTTGCTTTTTCCTTTTCCTTACATGCATTACGTAAAGTTTTTAATTCTTCCCCTACTAAAAAAATGCTTTTCTCTATTTCTTTCTCTCGGACTTCTAAATCGCTTTTGTTCTTAAGCAATTTTTCATTTTTTATTTTTTCAGTTCGTAGTTCCATAGTAAATTTCTTAAGAGAATCTTGATTTTGTTTAATTCTTCCTCTTAAATCGGTTTGCTTCCGCACTTTTAGTATTGTCTCTCTTTCTACAGTACTTTTGAGTAATGCCCTTTTTATTTCAGCTTGTGAAATCTTATTCTTTTTCTCCAGAAGTTCATTATATAAATTTTCATTTTCAACATATGCATTATAACCGTTCATTATTTCTTCTTTTCTTTTGAGCATCTCTTCTATCCGCAAAAGTTTTTCTTTTTCCCTTTTAACTTCATCTTGCTTTTGAAACACAATCCTCCCATGCTTCTCTTCTTCTATAGAAAAATGCTCGATCAACTGTTTAAGCTGATGCCATTTATTCGACTGCTTTCGAGCATTTTCGTATTTCTCTTCTATTTTTTCTTTTCTTTCCTTTAAATATGCAACTTGTTTCTTCTTTTCCGCAAAAATTTTCTCAATTTCTCTATTATCATCTATCAATTTTCTGGTACTCTTTATGTTCATTTTAAGAGCATCTTTCAATGCTTTAATCTCTCTCCTTTCGTTCAGCGCTCTTTCGCGTGCATATTCATAAATATCAAGGCCAAGCATCTCGCGAACAATCTCCATCTTCTCTGACGGTTTTTTAGCAGTAAAGAAATCTGATTTCCCCTGCAAAATGAAAGAGGATGTAATAAATGCATCATAATTCATCCCGATAATCTTTAGAATTTTTTCATCCGTTTCCCTTATCTTGTTCTCAGAGATATTTACAAACACATTATCTTTTTCAATTTCTAATAAAATATCCGATTTGCTGTTTATCTTATCGTATGTCCTCGTAATTCTGTATCTATCGCCATTCTGCATAAATTGAAATGCTACTTTTAGGTTAGTTTTCTCGGAAGATACAATATCTTCCACGCCTTTCTTGTTCCCTTCAACCCCTCTAGCCCTGCTGAATAGAGCAAATGTAATAGCATCAAGAATAGCAGACTTCCCCTGTCCGTTTTCGCCTGACAGAAGTCCAATATGAAAATTTGTAAAATCAAGTTTTTGTTCTGTTGTATAACTTAAAAATCCTCTAACTGCAAGAATTTCCGGGATCATTGCCTATTCCTCTTTCAGAAAAGAAATCGCTCTTTTAAAAATTTCCTCTCCGTGCTTTTTTACAAATGCGCTATCCTGGCGTTTAATATATTTTTCCACAGCTTCCCCGGGGGAAATACTAAGATTCATATTGCTTCTTACAATATTATTTTGCACAGCACGCTTGTCTTCCATCCCTGCAAATATCTTTGCTTCTTTTTTTGCTCTGTCTACTAATTTTTTAAATAATTTCTCATTCTGCAAATCATCTGAAAGAATTATTCTCACAACGCTTTCCTTTACCCTATCCCATTGTACAGCATCAATATCTCCATCATTGTTTATTCTTATTGTATAAAATTTGCGAGCAAAAGGGTTTTCAACAAACATAAAAGATGTTTTTCCCGTACTCTCAGAAATCTCCACATCAAAAAATCCCTTCTTGTCAGTTTCCTCTCCAAAATTTATTCTGTCCAGAGAGCCCGGATATACAACAGGATGTCCAAATTTTTTTGTAGAGATAATCTGCATTTTGTGAAAATGCCCCATTGCAATATAAGAAAATTCCTTTCTGTCAAGTTGTTCAGTAGATACAGGAACATCTGCTGCAAAATAAATGTATTTTTCCTCTCCCACTTCCCCCTCAGATAAAGGAAGATGAGCTACAAGAATAGTAGGAACCTTTCGGTCAATTTTTTCCAAAAAATAATCGATGCCACTAAAAATCTTTTCGTTCATTATGTGCCCAATTTCTTTTTCGCTCTTCTCCCTATACTCGTCCTTTGAAAGGAGATTACGCTTAAAAGGATATGGAACAGTTATAATATTTAAAGAATCCAATCTGTAATATCCAATCGTTTTAGCAATAACAACACCTTCAATCTCAAGTTCATCATAAAGATCAAGGTGAATATCTCTTCTTGGATTGGGAGCGCCTTCATGATTTCCAGTAAGAATAAATACTTTCACCTCATTTTGTACAAGTTCTTTCACAGTATGAGCAAACCCGCGTTGAATAAAAGCCGGAGGATCTCGCCTGTCAAATATATCGCCGGCAATAATAAAAAGCTTTATGTTTTTTTCTATTGCATATTGTGCAGCAAACTGAAGCGAAAGAAATGGGTTAAAATCCTTTTCCTTATCATAAGACCTGAAGCCAAGATGCAAATCAGCTATATGTATAAATCTCATCTTACGTGATAACCACCATCAATAAATAGTGCATCTCCCGTAATGTAAGACGCACTATCAGATAGAAGAAAAACAATGAGTTTTGCAACTTCTTCTGCTGTTCCTGCTCTTTTTAATGGCACCCTTTCCAAAAATTTTTGCCTCTCTTCAGCAAATGCCTCAGAAAAAAAATCATCAGTCATCTGCGTCTTAATAAGTCCTGGAATAACTGCATTGACCCGTACCTTTTTATCTCCCAGCTCCGAAGCAAGTGCTCTCACCAGCCCTATAACAGCTGCCTTAGAAAGCGCATAACCAGAAGATGGAGGATTTGTTGCTCCAAAAAATGCATCAATTGAAGAAACGAAAACAACACTTCCCTCTTTCATAAAGACAAGTACTTTTTGTAATAGTTCAAAACCAGATTCAACATTGACCAGTTCCATTTTCCTTAGTTCATGCATTCTAAATGTTTTAAATGGCTCTGTATATATCACACCCGCACAGTGCACAAAACCATCAATGCAACATGAAAATTGTTTAATTTTATCTACCAGATGCTCAATATTGCCACTTTCTGAAAAATCATGCTGGATAATTTTTATATTCTTATGAAGCAAGGCCGTACTTTCCAAATGTGATCTCGTCCTTCCAATAGAAATCACAGTAGCCCCCTTCTCTGCAAGTAAAAGGGAGGAGGCCTTCCCTATACCGGAAGAGCCTCCTGTAATAATATATGTTTTTCCCTTAAAATATTCTAAATCATTCACTTTTTGATATTTGGTATCATACAAAGAAACACAACTTTCTCAGTTCCAACATTTTCATAAGCATGAGGTACGTCGGGCTCAATATAAAGAGAAAT
The DNA here is from genome assembly GCA_034717215.1 of Caldisericota bacterium. Lineage (NCBI taxonomy): Bacteria > Pseudomonadati > Caldisericota > Caldisericota bacterium. Next base: position 3,716 of record JAYELD010000087.1, on the reverse strand, counting down.
ACCTTCGTCTACAATTTTTTCCTCGTTACCCACTATGGCTTTGCATTTGCCTCTAAGCAAATAGATTTCATGCTCCCAGGAATGATTATGCAATGGTATTACAGCACCCGGCTTCATTTCAAAATAACGCATAAAAAAATTCTCAGCTCCTTCTCCTTTTGCTATAAGCCATCTCATCGTGACTCCCTCTAACATTTCCCCGTTCATTTCAACAGGATTTCCTTCCATTTTAGACGGATCGGCTATTTTCATCATTTTCCTCCAAGAAATTCCTTTGCAATTCCTGCTCCTTTTTCAAGCGCTTTTTCATTAGCCAAGATAAATTTTTCTTTCTTTCCTTTAAGAAACAACTTCATTGCATTTTTCACACTATCAAGAGAAACAGATTTTTCAATAGTTACATACACGCCAAGAAGAATCATATTTGCAGCTTTTTCGTTGCCAAGTTCTTTTGCAATAGTTTGAGCGTCAACCTCAATTACTCTCAGGTCGTTCCGTTTTACTTCTCTTGGAATGAGCGATTTATTTAAGATCAACAACCCATTCTTTTTCATCGCAGGCTCAAACTTGTCAAGAGAAGGAAGATTTAAGATAATAGCTGCCTCGGGATACGAAATAATAGGAGATGCAATAGGTTCATCTGAAATAATTACCTCACAATTTGCAGTTCCACCCCGCATCTCAGGACCATATGAAGGAAGAAATGTGACATATTTATTCTCTTCTTTGCCTGCCTCGGCAAGAAGCTCTCCTGTCAGCATAACACCCTGACCGCCAAATCCAGCAATAATCAATTTCTTTTCCATATCACTCCACTCCTTCAGCAACCTTGAACTCCCCAATTGGGAATATAGGAAGTACTTCTTTCCTTATTCTTTCCATCGCTTCTACCGGTGTCATTTTCCAATTCGTAGGGCAGGAAGAAATCATCTCAACAAGAGAAAATCCTATGCCGTTTACCTGAGCTTTAAATGCCTTCTTCAAAAACTTCTTTGCTTGAATAATATGTTGGGGGCTGTCTAATGCTGCCCTTGCAATGTAAGCAGTGGCCTCCAGTGTTGCAAGCATTTCAGGAACATGCATTGGAAATCCAGTAAGTTTCGGATCTCTTCCGTAAGGAGAAGTTGTTGTCTTCTGTCCTATTAAGGTTGTAGGCGCCATCTGTCCACCGGTCATTCCGTAATTTCCGTTATTAATATATACAACGGTTATTTTTTCTCCCCTTGCTGCCGCATGAACGGTTTCCGCTATGCCAATTGAGGCAAGGTCTCCGTCACCCTGATATGTCATCACAAAGGACTCCGGGTGAGTTCGTTTTATACCTGTTGCCATTGCACAGGCTCTCCCGTGAGCAGCCTCCACTGCGTCAGTGCCAATAAAATAGTATCCAAATACAGAGCAGCCAACAGGCCAAACAATAACAGTTTCTTTTGTAAGATTCTTTTCTTCAAGGAGTTCAGAAACAACCCTGTGTGCAATACCGTGAGGGCAACCGGGACAATATGTAGTAGGCCTATCCGTAATTGATTCTGGCTTCTTATATACTGTTTTCATTATCTGCCCCCTTCCATATGCTTTTTAAATTCTTTATATATGTCTTCAGCACTGGGAACAACGCCGCCAAGCTTTCCATAGAAGTAAACCGGCTTTCTGCCATTTACGGCAAGCTTCACATCTTCAAGCATCTGCCCTGCATTTAATTCGGAATCAAAGAAAAATTTCACCTGCTCTGCTCTCTTCCCTATAAGTTTTGTCGGGAATGGCCATAAAGTAATAGGCCTGATAAGGCCGAGATTTATTCCTTCGTCTCTTGCCATGCTAACAACTGTCTTTGCAATTCTTGCAACCGTTCCAAAAGCAGTAATTGCATATTCTGCGTCATCCATTTTATACTCTTCAAATCGGACTTCATTTTTTTCAATCTTTTTATATTTCTCTTGAAGATGAAAATTCATCTTTTCTAACCCTTCTGGAAGGATTTCAAGGGAAGTAATAATATTTTTCTTACCTCTATCCCTTTGCCCTACCGTTGCCCAATCAGGTGCTTTAAATTTCTTCACGTCCACCCATTCCTTAAATTCTACAGGTTCCATCATCTGCCCCATCAATCCGTCTACAAGCACTACTACCATAATCCTGTATTTATCGGCAAGGTCAAATGCATCAAACATTAAATCTGCTTCTTCCTGTAGGGTATGAGGTGCAATAACAATGGAATGGTAATCACCATGCCCTCCTCCTTTAACTGCCTGGAAATAATCAGCTTGAGCCGGTGCAATATCACCAAGACCAGGTCCTCCTCTCATTGCATTGACAACCACGCACGGGACATCTGAATTTGCAATATAACTAAACCCTTCCTGCATTAAGCTGATACCTGGGCTTGAGGAAGTCGTAATGACTCTTGTCCCCGTACAAGCCGCACCGTAAACCATATTAATTGCAGCCACTTCACTTCCTGCCTGTAAAAATACCCTTTCAAGTTTAGGCATCTTCCGACTAAAATACTCCGGTACTTCATTCTGAGGCGTAATAGGATATCCAAAAAAAGCCATACAACCTGCTCTTATGGCTGCTTCTGCTATTACTTCAGCGCCTTTCATTAATATTTTTTCTCCCATAACCTCTCTCCTTACCTTTTCACGGGCTCTGGTTTTCTTACTTCCGCAATTGCAGCATCCGGGCAGATCAAATAACAAAACCCACAGGAAATACAATTCTCGTTATCAAACAATTCTACGGGGTGATAACCTTTTGAATTTAATTTTTCTGAGATTCTTAACACATGTTTTGGGCATACAGCAACGCAGAGCCCACAGCTCTTGCATCTCTCTTCATTAACTAAAACTTTTTTCTCCATAATACCTCCTTTTAACTACTCCCCCGATCGGGGGAGAGGCTTAACAAACAGTTTTAATGGTAAAATTGGTACATCTAAATCTCTGACAAGATCTTGGTGTTTCTCATCGACACAAGCAAAATAAATTGGAATTTTTGTCTCTTCTGAAACCTCTTTTACAATTCTATACTCATTCCTTATAACCTTCTCTGTTGTTTTCCACCTCAGGTGTGTGTTAAAAACAAGAGCATTTATTGTAAGTTTAGATGCATCTTGAATTTGTGCCATTGCTTCAATTATTTCTTTTGTATTTGAGGTCTCGGGACGCTTTGTATTAACAACAAAAAAGAAGTTATAACTTCCTTCGAGAAACAAATTTTTAAATTGGGTAATAGCACCTGCTCCGTAAGGGTCTCCGCCTATATCCAGTATCTTTTGTTTATCTTTTTCCATCAATTTACTGATAATATGCGGTGGAAAGATAGGAAGATCCATTTTTCTTGTGATATCGGGAGGAGAAACAATCTCCACGTCATACATCGATATTGCATTTTTTATGTCTCTTATTCTGACATACGGTTTGACAATATCCATATCAAAGAGTACGTTGGGTATGTTTTGTTCTGACATTTTGATTGCAATGTTTACCGCAATTTCTGTCTTACCAGAACCAATTCTTCCGCCAAAAATCTGTGATTCTTTGTCTAAAAGCAATTTTACATCAAGCACTTTCATACAGTTTTACCTCTTCTACTTTTCTTAGAACCCTTAATACACCTTGTGCAATTGCGTTTAATTCGTCCTCGCCAGGATAAACTTTTACAGGCGCAATAAATGACACCCTTTCCTTTATCCACTCAGTTAATATCTTAGAGTA
>JAYELD010000086.1 GCA_034717215.1 Caldisericota bacterium | reverse complement strand
TTCTTACCTCCACGTACAGGTACTTTGAGCCAGTTTTCGGGTAGGACAACTTGAATTTCCCTTATTTTAAATTACAAAATGTATTTGGAAAATTTATGAAAATTTAAAAAAGCTACCGAATTATTGAGCCGGTACACCTTCCCTATTCATTCTAACAATCTCAGAAAAAAGTTATGTCAAATATTGAGACCCCTTATATACACACAGTCTGCCGTCCCCTTGTCTTATCCCTTTGTCTTATAAAAGGTACATTTTTATTTTCCACCTTAGGTGCATTTTAGTTTACCATTTCCAAAAGGGTTTTAGAAGGGGATAAATAGGAATAGAGAATCGTTATCCCCTGTTCCTATTTCTAGTGGAAAGAGTTACATTTACTAACTTTGTTATAGTGCAAGACCTGCCCTTATACTCCCACTATTTGAATAATTCTTCTAGTTCAAGAATTCTTTCTGCTTTCAATATCAGACCTAAGTTATTTGGCACTGTTGAAAATACGATAGGTTTTTGTGAAACTGGCACATCAATTATTTTTATTTCACCCTCTACTGTGTGTTGTGGCCCAGCATACAGCACACCCAATAATAATACTCTTGATGCTCCTATATACATGTTGCCGTTTTTGTCTCTATACCCACCTTCATTAAAAATAAAAACTGGTGAACCACTTGAACCAGGAAAGCATGCTGCATCAATTAAAAATTCCTTTTTTCCGTTGTAATCAAAATTCGGGTTTGTAGCTGTAACACCTTTTCTAAAAATTGGTTTATTATTAATGTTATCCCAAATGCCATTAGGATAACCAATCATTAGTATTTCCTCTAAACCTGATAGCTGTTCCATTTGCTGTGCAGAGGGGATTAACTTTTTATCTAATGGAATATAAAAAAGATTTTTATTTTTTTCTTTAGCTGCGTTTATAAAAGGTGCAATTGGCATTGCACATAAATCAACATCATCATCTGGATGTAGCCGCCAAAAATTCTCAAAGTCACTGAAAAATCCCTGAAAATGATCTTTGTCATTTGGTTCACCATTTTCATTTGCGGTAGTCATAATTAGTCTACCTTTTGTAGCATTTCTTATAACACGTTTATTTGTTATAACCACAGGGACATGTAAATTATTTTCTTTATTATCGAGGAATCTAAAAAGAATCCAGTTCCTGTACCAGTAGAATTGTCACTATATTCACATTCAATTCTTACAGTTGAGTATGCTAGTTGTTCTGAAGCAGAAAGATTCATTTAATTACCTCGGTTTTTAAAAAGTAAAATAATAGAAACTCGACTATGTCCGATAACTCGCTTTTATACAAAGTGTCTTCGTATCGTTGAATAATTTTTGCATGTTATACGAAAACCTGTTAACATTTAATCGTATTAAACTTAACTATATTTAAGCATTTTTTAAACAATTATGCAAAAACAATTAGATCAAAGTATTAAGGGGTCTTGCAATATCACTCTTCATATCTCCCCCCAATTTTTTTAATATCAAGAAAGATCGTTTGTATAGTATTTCTTCTGGAAGTAATGTAATAAATTGCTCCTAAGAATTATATCTGTAATGGCCTGGGCATGATGCAAAGATAATATAGCTTTTGTTATATTGCAAGACCCCATACACTCTTTATTATCCGCTATCTCATGTTAGGTATAATATCGAGTCTGTACTATAATTTCTGTAAAAGTAAATAATAAAACTTGAAAAGGGCCATCTAAAGCCTCCATAATAATTAAAAATTCACTAAAACCATTAAGGAGGTAAAAAATAAGATGACCCAATTAA
>JAYELD010000085.1 GCA_034717215.1 Caldisericota bacterium | reverse complement strand
CGTCAATTTCGTCCTGCAGCCCCACTCTCGGGTCCTTTCTTCAGCGCTCAGTTTACACTTGTCAGTATCCATGCCCACTGTTTCAGCTTTGTAGGCAAGAAGCGTATATCCCTCGAACCGGTTGCGAGTGTTCACCTCCGGCCAGCAGACTGACTTTGAAGACATCACACCTTCCAGCTTCAGGAGAGTGACCGGCTCCCCATCGTTCTGCCGCATCTCAGTTTCCACAGCGAGGTCACGCCAGGATTCAGTGTGGGTTCTTAACCAAAACGGGAAAGGCTCTTGGTCATATCCCATGAACCTTGTCGCTGCCGTGCAGTGTGCTAGGGTACTGTTTCCAGTATCGCTTTGCATTTAGATACCTTCCGTAGTATGTCCTCGACCTTGGCCGTCCAGACGAACGGTTTGGGGTGTTTGTTGTAGATGCTGGGGTACTGGTCAATGGCATCAATCAACTCTGGCACACTGTGAAACATCCTGCGACGGATTCGCTTCTGGGAAAGATCTCTTTTCAATCGGTATCTACCTGGCAAAGGAGAAGCAAAACACCAAGAATAAAGACCAGGCACCAACGCTGGCACCAACGCTCTATCTAGCTTCCTTCAGATTGTGATTGCATTTTTCGATAGCACTTTATACAATGAGCAAGCTGGCTCAAGGTCAGAAATCAGGGGGAACATGATATGAAAGGAGCAAAGACGCGTTTGACGGTCGATCTGCCCGGGGAGTTGGTGAAGTGGGCCGATATGGCCGTTGAGCGGGGGGCAGCCCGCAGCCGCAACCAACTGATTACCCAAGCGATTGATGTGTATCTCCACAGGCTAGAAGAGGCCGAGATCGATGCCCGGTTCAAGACGATGGCCGAGGATGAAGCATACCAGAAGCTGGCATTGCATCTGACTCAAGAGCTCGAGTATTCTGACTGGGAGGCCTTCCAACTTGCTGAAGGTCAGGAATCATGAGCTTTTCTCCGCCTAAAGCGTCTGCAGGGTCGCCTCCCCGCCGCGGTGAGGTTTATTCGTTACGGCTCGATCCTGTGGAAGGCTCGGAGCAGCGAGGCACCCGGCCTGCGGTGGTCGTCTCGCGCGATGCGATCAATCAGGCTAGCCCGGTGATTGTTGTCTGCCCGTTGACCGATGCGCGCCATGTTTCTCGGTCCTATCCGAGTGACGTTCTGGTAAAGGCCCTGGAGGGTGGGCTCACCAAGGATTCGGTGGTGCTGACGGGACAGATTCGGGCGGTGGCCAAGATTCGACTGCTCTTGCGCTTGGGTGAACTTCAGCCCGATACGATGCGCCAAATCGAGCAAGCCCTCAAGATTACGCTGCAGTTACCTTGAGCTTGTAGCGATCTGCACTCAATTCTTGTGTTGCACAGAAAGGGGTCTACCATTGATTTTTACAGATGACGGGCCCCATGAAGTAGAAGGATTGAACTTGCTTCACGGGGCGGGCCTGCCTTTGTCAGGTAGGATGTCTACTTGACGGGCCTGCCTGTGCGTTGCCTGTCTGCCGTTCCAACGGGACAGGCAGGCACGTAGACAGGGGTGTGGCTCACGGGGTCCGCACCTGTCTACCGCCAGGTAGAGACCTGTACAGGTACTGCTCGCTCTGAACTGCCGCCCCCGCCATCCTCATCCAGCTATGTTTACATCTTTGGGAAAGATATCTCTAGCCGCCCGGCAAGGGAGAAGCAAAACACCAAGAATAAAGACCAGGCACCAACGCCGTTTACATCTTTAGGTGGGAAGGATCTCTTTTCAGCTGGTATTTATCTGGCAAGTGAGAAGCAAAACACCAAGA
>JAYELD010000084.1 GCA_034717215.1 Caldisericota bacterium | reverse complement strand
AATGGATATGATATACGAGACATTAACATGGATGAGCGTGTAGATAGCAATGATTTAGAAATTCTTATAGACAATTTTGGCAAAACTTACATGGACAAAGGATTTAATAGTTTTTCCGATTTAAATTCAGATTATAAAACAGACGGAAAAGATTTATTTTTATTCCTGTTACCATAAAAAATGCCTGATGTCTTTTAATAAAATCAGGCACTAAATCGTCCCAAAATATAGATTAACTAACTTTCTTTTTTATAAGGTACGCCATCTGAAGCAGGACCAACTGCTTTTCCGACAACACCGATCAATGCACCAATTGTTAACATATACGGAAGAGAAAGGTAGAATCCCAGTGGAATTAACTTTGCAAACCCAGTTGCTGTCCCTTGCATGAATAACTGCAGTACCTGTGCGCCAGCAAAAATAAGTATCGCGCCAAGCGCGCCAAAAGGTGTCCATTTACCAAAAATCATAGCAGCCAACCCAATAAAACCTTTTCCCATAGCCATTGAGTTAGTAAACGAAGACAGTGTCCCCAGTGAAAGCGCTAAACCTCCAAATGCTGCAAGAACACTACCGGAAATTACAGCAAACCATTTTATTTTAAATACATTTACTCCCAAGGTTTCTGCTGCATGAGGATTTTCTCCAACAGCACGAATCCTTAACCCAAGTACTGTGTGGTATAAAACAAAATGTAAGACAACAACTAAAATTAGCGCAAGCCAGATAAGTATTGTAAGCTCAGCAAACGCACCTAAAATAGGAATATCTTTAAGAAACGCGAGGTGTATTTTGCTAGCTGGAGCCCCAAAATAGGCTACTGGCGGAGAATAACCTGTCGTTTTAAAAATTGATTCGAGGAGATATGTGATCATACCCATTGCCATAACATTAATTGCCACACCAGAAATAATCTGATCGCCTGCCCATTTAACCGTAATATACGCATGTAAAGCACCGAGCACAATACCAATCCCAACGCCCCAGAGTAACCCAACCCAGGCATTACCAGATACAAACGATCCCCACACGCCAAAAAAAGCAGCAAATCGCATCATTCCTTCGAGTGCGATATTCACAACACCTGCATTTTCAGACATTACGCCACCTAAAGCAGCAAAAAGAATGGGAGCAGTATAATCTAATGCCTGCGCAATAGAAGCATTTAAAAAAGGAATATTGCTGTTCATTTTGCGTCTTCTCCCATTTCAGTTTGAACAGATTTTTTCCTTCCCTGTATAAGTTTCATAATCCAATACCTTATAAGCATCTGGAGAGCAATAAATCCAACAGTAAAACCCTCTATAATAGAAGGAAATGTTTTTGGGATATGGGCAAGTTGAACAGTAGTAGCACCTGTTCTTAACGCTCCTATTAATATGCCTGCAAGTACAACTCCCAACGGTTCATTCTGACCAATCAAAGCAACAGCAATTCCATCAAATCCGTATCCTCCTTCAAATATAGGAGGATACTGGAAGAGAACGCCTAACACCATAAATGCACCGCCTAGCGCTGCAACAGCACCTGCGATAAACATCGTTTGAATAGTTCTTCTCTCAACATTTATTCCAGCTGCTTTTGGGGCCTCCATACCAAAAATTAATGTATGGCCCATAGTACGTATTTCATATCCAAATGTTGTTTTATAAAACAAATACCAAATTAAAAACGTCACTGCCAGGATAATGATAATACTGATATTAAGCCGTGTTGGGGGAAGAATTTTGGGCAATTTGGCGGACAAACTGATATATGGCGTACCTGAAATACCTGTTTCAACTGCTGCTTCCATAGGGCCAATAACAAGCCACGCCTCAATAAGATATAAGGCAATCCAATTCAGCATAATTGTCGTAATAACCTCATGTATGCCCCGTTTTGCCTTTAAGTATCCTGCAATGGCCCCCCAAATACCTCCTGCAAGCATAACACCCACAATAATAAGAGGCAAATGAATAAATTTTGGTAAACCCGCAAATGGCTTTGCATATCCAAGGTAAGCAGCAGCAATGCCACCAACAATAAAATGGCCTTCTGCCCCGATATTAAACAGGCCTCCTTTTGCAGCAATTGCAAATCCAAAACCAGTCGCGATATACATAGAAGAAGCAATAAGCATTTCTGCAAAATGGCTTTTCCAGTAAGGACCAGGAAACAAACCTGATGCCCCAAACAATAATTTATATGCAACAACTGGACTCCTACCCGTAATTTTTATAAAAATCGCTCCTACAATAAATGCAAGTAAAATAGAAACTAAAGGAACTAAAGCATTCATCCACCAATATTTTTCTCTTTTCCCAAAAACAACCCTTTTTAATACATCTTTCATTGTGCTACCCTCTTCTGCTTTTTCAATCCGAGCATCATAAGGCCTAATTCTTCTTCAGTTGTTTTATCCGGTGTTGTCTCTCCAACAATTTCTCCGTTGTACAGCACTAATATCCTGTCTGAAAGACCCATAATTTCTGACAATTCAAGAGAAATTAATAATATCGACATACCTCTTTCCTTCTCTTCTATGAGCTTATGATATACAAATTCCATAGCACCAATGTCCAGCCCTCTCGTAGGCTGAGAAGCAAGAAGAAACTTATGTTCCATAGACATTTCTTTGGCAAGAATAAGTTTTTGCTGGTTCCCTCCCGAAAGGTTCCTGGCTTTTGTGTGTATATTCCTTGGTCTTACATCAAATTCTTCCAATTTTTTTGTTGCAAACTTGTCTATTTCAATGTTATTTAGTACCCCATTTTTTGAAAATGGATAAAGAGTATGCTGACCCATAATAATATTTTCTCTTGACCTAAAAGGCAGTACAAGGCCTCTCATTTTCCTGTCTTTAGGAATGTATGCCATCCCTTTCTTTCTTATGTTAAACGGAGTAATTACTCTAACTTCTTCGCCATCAAATGTAATAGTGCCTTTAACGGGACGAGTAAAACCAATCAATGCATTTACTAATTCTGCTTGCCCGTTTCCTTCTACTCCAGCAATGCCAACAATTTCACCTGCACGAACATCGAAAGAAACTCCTTTTAGCCCTACAATTCCTCTTTTACTCTTTACCGTAAGATCGCGAACTGAAATTACCGTTCCTCCAACCTTTGCCCTGGCTTTTGGAATTTTTAATACAACATCTCTACCAACAACCATTCGTGCAAGCTCTACTTCACTTGTTTTTCCTTTTTCCACAACTCCTTGTAATTTTCCACGCCTTAAAACAGCAATTCTATCCGCAATAGCCATTACTTCCTTGAGTTTATGGGAAATAAATATAATTGTTTTACCGTTCTTTTTTAATTTCATTAAAGTTTTAAACAAATCTTCTGTTTCTTCTGGAGTAAGCACTGCGGTAGGTTCATCAAAAATCAGTATCTCTGCCCCTCTTCGCAGTATTTTTAGTATTTCAACCCTTTGCTGGATACCAACAGGAAGATTTGCCACTCTTTCTGCCGGGTCCACTTTTAGCCCGAACTTCTCGGACAACTCCTTTACCTCATTTAACGCCTTCTTGCAGTCAAAAACTATTCCTTTGCTGGGTTCATCGCCTAACACAATATTCTGCGTCACAGTGAAACGGGGTATAAGCATAAATTCCTGATGTACCATACCAATTTTTAAGTTAATTGCCTCATGGGGAGTTTTAATATCGACTTTCTTGTCAAATACGAAAATTTCGCCTGATGTTGCAGTATATAATCCATAGACAATTTTCATTAAAGTCGATTTCCCTGCCCCGTTTTCCCCTACGATAGCATAAATTTCTCCTTTATTTACGGAAAGACTTATGCTATCATTTGCAAGAACGCCTGGAAACTGTTTAACAATGTTCTTAACTTCTAATGCCTTCATCTTTACCTCTCATTAAAAATACAGGGTGGAATTACTCCACCCTGTATAAGTTCATTTTCTCTTATTATTAAAAATCAGTTGGAGGGGTCCAATTATCTACGTCAGGTGGATCTGTTGGAACTTCAAAAATACCATCTATCATCATTTCTCTTAAACGCTCAACCTTGTCAATTTGATCCTGAGTAAGTGCATCTGCCACATGGTCCGGAGCATAGCCCACACCACCATCTTTTAAAGTCATTGTTATAAGACCACTGTGGAATGTATCTTCTACAACACTTTTAATTGCAAGATACGTTGCATAATCTACATGTTTCAAAGAAGAAGTAAGTGTTCTAGGAGGACAAAGATTCTCGTCAAGGCCCATATCTACATCAACGCCAATACCCCAGTAAGGTGCTCCTCTTTCGCAGATTGACTGGAACATTCCGTTTCCTGTTGCACCTGCAGCATGGAATAATACATCACAGCCCTGGCTAATTTGAGACTCTGCAGCACTCTTTCCTAACGCAGGTTCTGTAAAGCTGCCAGTATACTGGCCAATAATCTCAATACTTGGATCTATTGTCTTTAAACCAGCTAGGTAACCAGCTTCATATCTTAACACTGGAGGAATTGGCATTCCGCCAATATAGCCAACTTTGCCAGCTTCTGTTGCATATGCCGCAACTGCTCCAACAAGGAATCCGCATTCATGCTCATTAAATAGATAACCTACGACATTTGGCGGGTCTATCATGTTCCCATCTTCATCCACAGGAGGCGCATCAATCAACATAAACTTTGTATCGGGATATTTCACAGCAGATTCACCAATTGCACCTGCAAGCATAAATCCTACACCAATGACAAGATCACATCCCTCTTGCTCAACGAGCGTTGCAATGTTTGGAATATAATCTTTTTTATCTTTTGACTCAAGAACCATGGCAGAGATACCTAATGTCTGAATGTTCTTGTCTTTGAGGTCTCCTGGGATACTCGCGTTAAACTCTGCATCTGAGATTGGCTCGTACCCACCACCTTTTACATACTTCACTTTTCCTGCCCATGTTTCTAAACCACGAAGGGCAGAGTCATTAAACGACCTGTCGCCTCTTCCGCCGACATCTGTCACAAGTCCAATTTTAATCGTTTCAACTGGCGGTTCTTCTTCTGCTGGAGCGCATCCTACAAATACTGCCCCAACCATTACTACAACAAGTAATAATGCCAACAACTTTTTAACTCTCATTTTACTCCTCCTTTCAATGATATGATTAAATTATAATTTATATTTATTGCCCTGTCAAGTTTATTAATATAATTTTTCAAGGTGCGGTTGTTTGTGCTTAAAAAAAGATTTTAGCTAACCTATAAAATTCCAGGTCAACACTATGTATTTTCCCAGCAACTTCTTTAAGAGGATTAAACACAATATCCCTTCCGCAAATCCCTACAAGCCCATTAAATTTACCTTTATCTGCAAACTCTGTTGCAGCTGCCCCAAGTCTTGTTGCTAAAATTCTGTCAGTATTTGTAGGTATACCACCTCTCTGTATATATCCAAGCACAGTCGTACGAGTTTTAATGTGAGTAAGTTTTTCAAGTTCTTCCATAATTGTGTAACCTACCATTTTCTTACTATTTATTGGATGCCCAAATTCATCATACTCCTTTTGTTTAGTTTTTCCTCCTGGAAGAGAAGCTCCTTCAGCTACTACCACGATACTAAAATTTTTACCTTCTTTTTTCCTTTTCGCGAGATGTGCTGCAACTTCTTCCAACTTGTAAGGAATTTCAGGTATAATAATATAATCTGCTCCACCTGCTACTCCTCCAAATAAAGCGAGCCATCCGGTTTCTCTGCCCATTGTTTCAACAATCATTGCTCGATGGTGTACTGATGCAGTAGCGTGAAGGTTATCCAATGCAGAGCTAATTGTGGTTACGGCAGTATCAAACCCTATAGCAAAATCTGTGCCATATACATCGTTATCTATTGTTTTTGGTATTACAATAGAAGGAATGCCTTCGTCAGAAAACTTTTTAGCTATATCTACCGTATCTCTATCACCAATGATCACTAAAAGAGTTAACGAATTTTTCTTAAAATTTTCCTTAATTGTCTGGACGTTCTTTGGATCCTTAAATGGATTAATACGAGAGATTCCCAGTACAGACCCGGAGAGAGGCAAAATGCCTGAAACCACATCTTTTGTAATAATTTTGACATCATTTTTTATCAAGCCAATAAAACCATCTATAAAACCTAACATTTCATCGTCTTTTTCAAATGCTTCGCGTGCAATTGCTCTGATCGCTGCATTAATGCCGGGTGCATCTCCACCATCACATAAAACCCCGTACCTCTTCATCAGTTACCTCCTAAAATTCGGTTTTGCCTGTAAAAGTAAAATCTTTTATCCGCGCGTACGGCGCGGTAACAGATGCCATATCATAAATGATTTTTCGCTCCTTACTTAATTCCAGGACGTTGTTTAACGCAGTTGCAATGTTTTCAATAAAACGCATATTTTTGACAGGCTTTGTGATTTTTCCATTTTCTATAAGAAATAATCCATCTCTTGTCATCCCTGTAATAACAGTATTCCTTGGATCCATTGGATTGGTATACCAAAATCGCTGGACATAAAGTCCTTTTTTCACATGAGAAATCATTTTTTCTTTACTGCTCTCGCCGCCTTCCATAATAAGGTTCATTGGGTATGGACTGTACTGGCTCGGCTGAGGAAGCGAATGCCCGGTCGATTTTTTTCCTTCTTTATATGCCGAAAGCGTGTCATACACAACACCTTTAGCAACACCTTTATCAAAGAACATCACTTTCTTCTTTGGCACACCCTCAAAATCAAATGGAAGAGAAATTGTTTCCTGAGAAAAACCATCATCATACATTGTAACGTTTTCGCCAACTACCTTTTTGCCAATCTGCCCGATGAGAAAACTCATACCTTCGTTCATCGCTCTTGCGTTTAATGCAATATAGCTAAGGCTTCCTATTAAATCTGCAAGTGCATATGGCGTAAGAATTACTTCATACTTCCCTGGCTCAATTGATACAGGGGTTTGACTCTTTTCTGCAATCTCAACGCTCTCTCGAATAATATCGTTAAGGGGAATTTCATTAACATCAACAGAAGAATACTCTGAGTAACCACTTGAGGTATCTGTTAACACAACGCTTTTTAGTGTGCTTACCGTTAATTTTGTATATCTTTCCACACCTAAGGAATTTGCTACTGCAACTTCTAACGCATTTGTTTCGAATTTGCCTGAACCAATAAACCCTTTCGCTTTTGTTTTACTTAATATCTTACTTACATACTCTGCCCTAAACTCTGGAGTACAATTAGCTGTTGCCTCCACGAAAAAATCTTTATCCTTTCTTTTTTCCGGTTTTGCGAATGAGACAAAATCAAGATTTTCTCTCTGGTTCTTTGCAATAAGAATTGCATTGCGAACGACTTTTTTAATAGCATCTTTCGAAAAACTATTTACAATCGCAGAACCAACCTTTTTTCCAATTGCAACTCTCACGGAAAGACTGCAATCTTTCCCGCCAACATTTCGGTGGATATAGTTATTAGCAAAACCTGTCAAGTAAGATTCTTCTCCCATAAATAAGGCTTCAGTTTGGTCAGCACTGGACAGAGAAATCACATTTTCTAATATATCCAACACTCTTTCTTTCCCAATCATTTCAACACCCCTACTTGTATATCTCTGAAACGTGCCGGAGCAGTACCATGACTCACCTGCATCACCTGCACTGGTTCCCCTTTCCCACAATTTGGTACGCCCCAAACATGCCAAAAATCCTTGTTTGCTATGCCGTCGCATTTTCGCCAAAATTCATAAGTAATTCCTGTGTAAGTGGGATTTTTTACCATTTCCTGGATCTTTCCATTTTTAATTTCCCATCCTATCTCAGTGCCAAACTGAAAATTCAGTCTATTTTGATCAATGCTCCAACTTTTATTTGTTCCCATCAAAACACCGTGGTCAATACCCTTAATCAATTCATCAAATGTTTTATCGCCTGGCTCTAAATTAATACTTGTCATCCTTATGATAGGCATTTTATTCCAATTGTCCGCACGCATCGCGCCCATAACCTCAAGATCTAATTTAGCAGCCGTCTCCCTCGAATTAAGATATCCCACAAATATTCCATTCTTCACAAGATAAACCCTTTTCGCTTTAACGCCTTCGTCATCATACGCAAATCCTCCTAAAGCTCTTGGAATTGTTGCGTCAGCAGTAATATTCACTATATCAGACCCGTATTTAAATGTACCAAGTTTATCCGTTGTAAGAAATGAAGTGCCAGCAAAAGATGCTTCTTCTCCAAGCACTCTATCGAGTTCGGTAGGATGCCCTACTGATTCATGAATCTGCAAAGCCATTTGCGGGCTTCCCAATACAATATCCATCGTACCAGAAGGACACTGCTTTGCCGAAAGCAGCTTTATGGATTGCTCTGCAATCTCTTTACCGTGAGAAACAAGGTCCATTTCTTCAATAAATTCAAACCCCTTCCTCTGATAGTCACCGCCGAATGAGTTAGGGTAACTTCTCACCTGCATCTCTTTTCCATCAGTTGCAACAACTGATATTCCTGCGCCACTAACAATTCTCTCCTGTTCTATGTATGCTCCTTCAGATGATGCAAAAGTTTTCCACTCTTTTGAAAAGTGCATAGATCCTTTTCTCACAACGATACCCTGAACGTTCATTGCCTTATCTGCTTCAAGAAGAATCATAATTTTCTTTGTAATAGGCATCTCAAACGGATCAATTTTGACTGGTTGCGGCACTCTGTCTTGATAAACTTTTGAATCACTCATTTTTGCATCTTCTAACTTTGTCTTACTGCTCGCAAGTGCAATTTGGACAGCCTCATTTGCCACTCTTTCTCCTTCTTCTGGGGTAGCTATAAATGAAGATGAAAAACCCCATCCACCATTTGCAATAACTCTCACTCCAAACCCTTTGGAACCAGTGTGTTTTATTGCATCGACTGCACCATTTTTCGTGGTAATGTCTTCTTCCTCTCTCTGGATAGACCGTATATCAACATAAGAGGCACCGGCTCTCTTTGCTGCAAAAAGCGCGCTTTCAACTATTTCCTGCATAGTAATCTCCTCCTTTGCATAAAATTTAGTATAACATTAATTTTTTTTTAATAAAGATATAATTTTAATAAAATATTTTCCTAAAATTAAAAAAGTAAAAAAATTTTTAGCGTTTGATTCCAGAAATCAATATTCCGGCATATGAAGTAGAATTAAGTAAAATTTACTTTCTTACTCAGCAACTGTTGACAAAAAGACACGTTACTTGTAGAATAAAACACAATGAGAAAAAAAATAATAATTGTTTTGGTATTAGTTCTATTTGCTACCGGTATCGCTTATTCGCTAATTAAATACATACAAACAACGCAGAGCAGCATTATAAAAAAAGATATACTGCAAACAAACACACCCATTGCTGGATTAGCAAATTTGGGAGACACTGTCATCATTTGTACTCATGGTGGAAAAATTATTGCACTGAATACGCAAGGGGAGATACAGTGGGAAACAAAAATTGATTCTTCTATTTTTAATATAAGCGAAAACACTGAAGAAGAGATGCTAATTGTTGCCGGGGTAAATTTCTACATGTTTAACAAAGAAGGTAAACAAGTTTTAAAAAAGGAATTGGAAGATTATATAGGAATAAAAGGAAAGTTTCTTTCAAATGGAAATATAAAACTTGTGTACCAATCACTCACGGATCTTTCATACATAGCTGTTACAATAGATAAAGCAGGGAAAACGTTGTTCAAGGAAGAAATACCCGATCTTGGTGAGTCCTCACAAATAGATATTTCCGATAGCGGAAAACTTCTTTTTGCTGGCGAAAGAGGAGAGATTTACCTCATTAACGAAGATATGGTTGAAAACAGCGCTATAATAGAGACTGAGAAATGGAATTTTCACTCTATCTTTGGCTATTTTATAGGAGACAGTATAGTAGCAGGATTTATGCTATCTGGAGAAGAAGATTCATCAATTCCAGTGTTTTTCTACAGCGCTGATCTTCAATCTGTCACAAAAGTGTTGTTATATAGTAAAATCAATAATATTTCTCTGCACAATAACCTCGTCACATTTGCAACAGAAAATGAATTCATCACCTTTGATCAAAATGGCAAAGAACGTAACAAAATGTCAAAATTAGGTTTCTCTGCCTTTAATTTTTCATCAAATAATGATACCCAGCTCTGCTTTTATAAAAAAAGCCTCTCAGAAAAGGATAAAAAAAATATATACTATATCTCATTAATTAAGGATAACAAGGAGATTTTAAAATATCTGTTCCCATCTGATTCTATCCCGTCAGTTTACCTTAGCAACAAAGAAGATCTGATTTTTATTATAGATGGAAACAAATTAATTTTTATCTATTAAGAGATGAAAATAGACATTTCTGCTGTCAGTTATGAAGAGGCAAAAGACCTCATAAAAAAATTGCGGCGTACCATTCAACATCATAATTATCTGTATTATACACGCAACGAACCCGAAATTTTAGATCGCGAATATGACCAGGTGTTTCAAGATCTCATTGCACTTGAAAAAAAATTCCCTTCCCTTATATCACCTGACTCTCCGACACAACGCGTAGGAGCACCTCCACTTAAAGAATTTAAAACAGTGCAACATAAAATACCTATGCTGTCGCTCGGAAATGCATTTAACAACGAAGATTTAATAAATTTTGACAAGCGTATAAAAAAAGAACTAAAGACAGAGATATTTCAATATGTGACTGAACTTAAAATGGATGGACTCGCTATATCAATTCGTTATGAAAATGGCATATTAGTTCAAGGCGCAACACGCGGAAACGGAGTAAGCGGAGAAGATGTCTCTTTAAATGTAAAGACAATAAAAAACATACCATTAAAGTTATTTGGCAATACTATTCCCCCTATCATAGAAGTTCGAGGAGAAGTAATTATGTACAAAAAGGATTTTGAAGAATTAAATAAAGAGAGAAAAAAAAATGGTGAGCTTCCTTTTGCCAATCCGAGAAACGCTGCAGCAGGTTCACTAAGACAGCTAGATTCACACATTACAGCACAGAGAAAACTCCAGATGATTTCATATGGCATAGGAGAAATAGAAGGTATCAGTTTCAAAACACATTTAGAGATTCTTGAATCCTTAAAAAAACTTGGATTTAAAACAAGCCCGGAAGCTGCTCTTTGCAGTGAAATAAATGAAGCCATAGAACGATGTGAATATTACAAGAATCATAGGAATGACTATCCATTTGAAGCCGACGGCATAGTAGTAAAAGTAAATGAGATAACACTCCAAAAAAAATTAGGAACAACATCGCATGAACCAAAATGGGCAATTGCATATAAATTTCCACCAGAAGAAACAGAAACTACTGTGAAAAACATCATTGTACAGGTTGGCAGAACAGGAATCCTCACTCCAGTTGCTGTTTTCAACCCGATTAAACTTGAAGGTAGCACTGTATCTCGCGCTACGCTGCATAATGAAGACCAGGTTAAACGATTGGATATAAGAATAAATGACAATATCGTTGTACGAAAAGCAGGTTCGGTAATACCTGAAATAGTAAAAATACTAAAGGAGAAGCGCCCACAAAATACGCAACCCTTTAAAATGCCGGATAAGTGCCCTGTTTGTGGTGACCTTGCGGTAAGACTCGAAGGAGAATCAGCAACAAGATGCATTAATGTATCCTGCCCTGCGCAAGTAAAAGAACGCATTATACATTTTGCTTCGCAAAATGCAATGGATATAGATGCACTGGGAGATAAAATTATCGATCAGCTGGTAGACAAAAAAATAATATCCGACTATTCCGATCTCTATTATCTTAAAAAGGAAGATCTTCTGAAACTCGAAAGAATGGGAGAAACACTCGGAGAAAAAATATTACGAAACATTCAACAGAGCAAAAATAAAAACCTATCAAATCTTATTTATGCACTTGGCATATTTCAGGTAGGAAAATACACTGCGAATCTGCTAGCAAAAACATTTAAAAGCATTGATGCACTCAAAGCCGCAACAGAAGACGAAACTCTTGCAATAGAAGGCATAGGTCCGATTACTGCACAGAGTATAAAGAAATTCTTCTCCTCAAATCAAAATATAGAAATTTTAAGAAAGTTAAAAGCAGCAGGCATAAAAATGGAAGAGGAAGAAATAAAAACACAGAATTTGCCATTAAAGAGAGAAAAAATTGTTTTCACAGGTACTCTTAAAAATTTTTCGCGTGAAAAAGCACAAAATATTGTGAAAAATTTAGGGGGAGAGGCACTTGAAACTGTTACTAAAGCAACAACGATTGTTGTTGCCGGGGAAAACCCGGGCAGTAAATATAAAAAAGCTAAAGCATTAGGAATAAAAATAATAAGTGAAGATGAATTCCAAAAGCTTATCACTGGGAGATAAATATGGTTGATATAGATAAAATTGAAAAACTTGCTGCGTTAAAACTAAAAGAGAAAGAAAAGGAGACAATACTTAATGATCTAGAAGAAATCATTCACTACTTTGAAATATTGAAAGAAGTAAACACTGAAAATGTGGAACCACAGATATACACAAAAGAGGCACATCTTTTTTTAAGAAAAGATGAAGCAAAAAATGGCCTTCATAAAGAAGATCTTGAAAAGAACAAAACGCTTGCCCGTGAAAATTTTTATAGAGTTAAACATATTATAGGTGAATAACATGACAATTACCAGCTTGCCAATATCCAACCTTATCAACAAGCTTAAGAATAAAGAAATCACTACAAGAGAAGTAATTGAAAATTATGCTAAAAATATTTATGAAAAAGAAAAAAATATTAAAGCATTTATCCATTTGGATATAGAAAAAGCACTGGAACAAGCAGAAAAACTTGATAAAATGAACGAAAAAAAGGGGCTTCTCTTCGGTGTGCCTGTTGCCGTAAAAGATAATATAAACGTAAAGAACTGCGAAACAACAGCAGGATCACAAATATTAAAAGGGTATATATCTCCGTACAACGCGACAATTGTTAAAAAATTAAAAGAAGAAAATGCTATCATTATAGGCAAAACGAATATGGATGAGTTTGCAATGGGCTCCTCAAATGAAAATTCGTCTTTTTTCCCCACGCACAACCCCGTAAATTATGATTACGTTCCCGGTGGGTCTTCCGGAGGTTCTGCATCTTCGGTAAAAAGCGAAGAAGCATTAGCAGCACTTGGATCCGATACTGGGGGTTCAGTAAGAGAACCTGCCGCATTTTGTGGTATTGTAGGGTTAAAGCCAACATACGGGCTTGTTTCAAGGTACGGCCTTATTGCTTTTTCATCATCGCTTGATCAAATTGGCCCTCTTACAAGAAATGTAAAAGACTGTGCCATAATGTTAAACACAATTGCAGGATTTGATCCGCATGACGAAACATCTGTCAATATTAAAAAAGAAGACTATACAAAACTTTTAGGAAAAGAAATAAAAGGTAAAAGAATTGGCATAATAAAAGAAGTAATGGATTTTGATATACAGGATGAAATAAAAGAAGAACTCAAAAAAACAATAAGCACTCTCGTTAAACTTGGTGCTACCATAACAGAAATATCCATTGCGCATCTAAAATATGCACTTCCCGCGTACTACATTATTGCTCCGTCAGAAGCCTCATCTAACCTTAGCCGTTTTGATGGAGTACGATACGGATTAACTGTTCAAGGAAAGAATCTTACAAGCACATACGAATTGACACGCACAGAAGGATTTGGAGAAGAAGTAAAAAGGAGGATTCTTATCGGCACATTTGCACTATCTGCAGGATATTATGATGCATATTACTTAAAAGCTTCAAAAGTAAGAAAAATTCTTGCAAATGAATTTGAAAAAGCATTTGAAGCAGTAGATACGTTACTTCTTCCCACAACAGCTACTACAGCCTTCAAATTGGGGGAGAAGAAAAACCCCCTTGAAATGTATATGAGTGATATTTTTACAATACCTGTAAACCTTGCAGGACTACCTGCAATCTCTGTCCCCCACGGAAATGATAAAAACGGACTTCCCATTGGAATGCAGCTAATAGGAAGCTGGTTCAAGGAAAAAGAGCTCTTGCAAATTGCATATGCTGTAGAAAATGGATAAGTGGCATGAGAGAGAAGAAAAAATGAACGAATATAAACCAACAATAGGCCTTGAAATACACATACAGCTTGACACAAAAACAAAATTGTTTTGTGGATGTTCTACACAGTTTGGCGAAAAACCTAATACGCATATCTGCCCTGTCTGTTTGGGTCTCCCGGGTGCACTTCCCGTTCTAAATGAAAAAGCCATTGAATACGGTATAAAATTGGGACTTGCCCTAAATATGAAAATAAACAAAGAATCAACTTTTTACAGAAAAAACTATTTCTACCCGGATTTGCCAAAAGGATATCAGATCACCCAGTATACAATCCCAATTGCAAGTGAAGGCTTCCTTGAAATAAAGACAGAAAAAGGAAAAAAGAAAATTAGTATCCAGAGAGGGCATATAGAAGAAGACTCTGGAAAATCGATCCATACAGACGATATTACAGAATCCACATATTCTTATATTGATTTTAACAGGTCCGGCGTACCTTTAATGGAAATTGTTACATATCCTGATATTGAAACAGCTGAAGAAGCATATCATTTTCTTGTGCTTCTCAGAAAAACAGTGCGATATTTGGGCGTTTCAAGCGGAGATATGGAAAAAGGAGCTCTGCGATGTGATGTTAACGTGTCCCTCTCAAAAAGCAATACAATGGGCACAAAAGTGGAAATTAAAAATCTCAATTCATTCCGTAGCATACGAAAAGCGCTTGAATATGAAATTAAAAGGCAGACAGAAATGCTTAAAAATGGAGAAAAAACTGTTCATGAAACAAGACATTTTGACGAAAAAACAGGGATAACAAAATCAATGAGAACCAAAGAAGAACTAAACGATTACAGATACTTTCCCGAACCAGACCTTCCACCGCTTCTTTTAAATGAAACATTTATAGAAGATATAAAAAACAGTTTACCTGAACTTCCTGTACAAAAAGAAGAACGGTTCATCAAACAATATTCATTAAGCAATACTTATGCTTATGAAATCGCATCATCCAATGAACTCGCAGATTATTTTGAATCAATTGCAAAAGCGACAGGCAAGCCGAAAGAAGTTGCAAATTTTCTTATGGGGAGCATCATGAAATTTCTCAATGAAACAGAAAAAACAATAAGCGAAATTGGTTTCGACAAGAAAAAATTCATAGAATTTTTTTCACTTTTGGAAAAAGGCATAATTTCAAAAAATATAGCAAAAGAAATCATAGCCGAATCGCTAAAAACAGGAAAATCTCCAAAAAAGATTGTAGAAGAAAAGGGATTAATCCAAATAACAGACGAAAATAAAATAAAAGAAATTGTGAAACAAGTCCTGAGAGAAAACTCAGAAGCTGTTTCGCGTTACCTCGCTGGAAAAACCCAGATACTTGGCTTCCTTGCAGGACAAGTAATGAAAAAAACAAAAGGAAAAGCAAATCCTCAAATTGCAAACAAACTCCTTACGGAAGCACTTAACAAGATGAAGCAATGAATTGCAATCGATTAAAACGTTTATCCATACTAATACTTATTTTGTTTCTCGTTTTTCAAACAATTTATATTGCGAAAGCCAATAGCACCCCTGAGCAAAAAATGAAAGGAATCTGTGTTCGTGGAGAAGACATCGAAAAACTCGGGGCAAAAGAGGTTGTCCTGACACTCAAAGAATACGGTTATAATACAATTTTTCTCCTCGTCAAAAACCCACAGGGCAGAGTATTTTATAAAAGCGAATTTCTCCCGGTAGAAAGCGATATTTTAGGAACACTAATCAATGAAGCGCACTATAATGACATCAAAGTTTTTACTTATTTTCCAGTTTTTATGGACAAAAATTTTGGTTTTCTTCATCAAGAAGAATTGATGCAACATATAAACGGCTCAAAAAACAATTACTATGTATCACTTTTAAGCAGCGTCTATCTGGACTACATAAAACATTTTTTAGATGAATTGTTGCAATACGACATCGACGGAGTATCTCTTGATTATATTAGATTTCCTAACGGAAGTTATGATTTTTCTAATGCTTCTATGCAATATGCACAAGAAAATGGTATAGATACAAACAAAGTAAAAAACATTGCATACAAAACTTTTGTAAATCCTGCTGATTGGAAAAGTCTGTTTGAAGCATATGAACAGGAAGACGAAGATGTAGTAAGGTGGATAAATTTAAGAAATAACCTCGTAAAAGATGAAGCTTCCATTGTAAAGGAGTATATAAAATCAATTCAGCCAAACATTAATGTTGGCGCTTTTATGGTTGCAAGAGGCTTCAGGTACAAGACAACAGAAAAGGCAGAAAAAATTTCTGACTCGCTGACTTACCAGGTTGTAAATTTTGGCCAGCTTTCAACTACTTTTTCAGGATTTGATTTTATCGCACCAATGGTGTATCTCTCATCACTACAAGAAAACTCAAGCTACGCCACGCTTGTAATCAAAACCCTCAAATCAGATCTTACAAATATTCCTGTTTATACTGCCGTAAATCCTTTCAATATAAGCAGTGAAGAAACTGAAAAAGAACTTTTTTATGCCTTTCAATACGGGGAAGGAGCTATACTATTTAGATTTCCATTATTTTCAATGGGGGACTGGACGTTCTCTTCAAAACCAGTGCCACAAGAGGAAATAATTGCAAATATAAAAATAAATAGTGGCAAAGAAAGCTCTATTGCACTTACTATGAAACAACAAGATTTTGTCCCGTTGTTTGGTGACACTGTTTTTTTAGGTCCTTTTCTTAAATACATTTCTATTAAATTTGTTATAGATAGCACTACGCTTTTCAAAAACGGCACTGGAATTCAAATGGATACTTCCCCGTTTATAAAAGATTCAAGAACATTCGTCCCTGTCAGATTTATTTCAGAAAATCTTGGCGCAAAAGTAAGTTGGGATGGAGAAAAAAGAGAAGTAATGGTTGAAATGTTTAAAGAATTTTAACCCTGCCTAGCTGTTATTCTATTTATTAATCTTCTATTCCGCAAATGCAGTTTCCTCCACTCCCTTTTGCCTTATACATGCCTTTATCAGCCCTCCCTAACAGTGTTTCAAAGGTATCTCCATCTCTGTACTGCGCTATGCCCAAAGACATAGTGACGTGATGTCCATCAGGCCTAACAAGCTTTTTTAAATTTATCATAATTTTCTTTAAAACTTTTGCTGCTTGCGCGCTTGCTGTTTCAGGAAACAATAAAACAAATTCATCTCCTCCAAATCTAAATAGTACATCGCTCAATCGGATCGAGGAAGAAATAATTTTAGAAGATTCTATAAGTAGTCTATCCCCTTCAAGATGGCCAAATGTATCATTGCATTTCTTAAACCTGTCAATGTCTGTTATAACAACACTTAATGGCCTTCTGTGTCTTCTGACTCTTTCCATCTCTTCTTTAAACCTTATATCAAATTCTCTTCTGTTGTAAATGGAAGTTAACGGATCTTTAATAGACAACAATTTCATTTTTTCAAGAGAAACCATTTTTTGTACAATTCCACTTACTACATCTGAAAGAGCATTTGCAAAAACAATATCTTCTTCAGTAAAACCATCTTGATGATAGCCGTCTATATTTATAATTGCAGCGACCTCCCCGTCTACAAAGATGGGCACACCAATACAGGAAAGAGGAATGCCCTCAACATTGACCCATCCTTCCTTATACTTTCTTGTATCTTTTATGTAAAGTACTTTTTTATTATCTTTAACCTCCATTAAATTGCCTGAAAAACCAGGGTTCTTTATTTTCTTTTCCACTACCTTTGCAACATGGTTGGGTATATTATGCAACGCTAAAAAACTCCACTCCTTTTGGGGATGAGAAACATCAATAATTGATGCTGATTGTACACGAAAATATCCAGGAATCGCGGCGACTAATTTCCAATACAATTCTTCGATTGTCCAGGCATTTTGAAGTTCCGATGTGAGGTCATGAAAATGTTTATACTTTTCAATTATCGCTTCCTTCTTTTCCCTGCTTTCAAGTGTTGAATCAAAAAGTTTATCACTTTCCAGAATCTTAAAGAAATTTCTTTCACAGCGCAATATGAATTTTTTCTGTGATTCTGAAAACGGTTTCCTCGTTTTTAGTGCCGCATAATAATAATTTGTCCCGTGTAGTTTGTAAAGCCGTATATTATATCCTATACTATTTTTTCTATGGATAGCGTTTTTAATCTCTTTTTCTTCTTTTGCTGAGATGCCCCTTTTATAAATTGATTTCAATTTGTTATTTTCGACCATATAAATAATGGATTTTTTGATATCCAAATACTTTTCTATAGTTTTTAGTGCAATCCTAATTTTTTCATTAAAAGATAGATTTTTTGATATTTGCCGGATTGTGTTTGTAACTATATCCATTTGTTTTAATTCCTCTAATTTTTCAATTCTTGATACTCGTTCTCTATCTATCTGTACAATAACAAGCAAGAGCATAACGAAAAAAACCAAAACAGTTAAATAGAACAGAGCACCAACAAATGTGTTCATTCTTTTATAAAACCAACTTCCATAAGTAAAATAATCAATTTGCATAAAGAGTGATATAAGCGCAGTAGACGTTACACCCATTAGTATTGCAAGACCATGCACTTCGAAAAATATCTTTAGCACTGCAATGGATTTTTGCACTCTTTTCCACACTTCTATACGCGTCCACTCTTCAGAAAGTTGCTTCTTTGACTTACGAAAAGCGTTAAGAAAATTAACATTTCTTTCCATGTTACATCTCTTCCGCAATTTTTTCTTTCATTGAATAAATTGTAATACAATTTTAAAAAATTTAATAATACATATTTTCAAAAATATATTTATTAATCAAAATAATTGTATAAAGAACTTACAGTACGTCACACGTTAAATCTAAAATGCACAATTTCTTTGTTCTTTACAATGTAATGCTCCCCTTCAATTCTGAGGATGCCTTTTTCTCTGGCCTCTTTCAGTGAAAATCCAACCTTTTCAAATTCTTCAAATGCAATAACTTCAGCCGCTATAAATCCTCTTTCAATGTCAGAATGCACTTTTCCTGCTGCGTTCCTTGCATTCGTGCCTTTTGTAATCGTCCAGGCCTTTACTTCATCTTCGCCGACAGTATAAAACGTTTCATAATTTAGCAGAGCATACGCTGCATCAATAAATTCAGGCAGAGCTTGCTTTTCTAACCCATATGAAGAAAGAAATTCCTTTTTGTCATCTTCAGAAAGCTCTGATAATTCAAGCTCGAGCTTAACGGGCATAACAATAAATATAAAATGTTCTCCGGAAAACTCCTTAACAAAAAACTCTCTTGTTTCATCTCTTTTCTCAATTTTATCATCAGAAATGTTTATTACATAAAGCATTGGTTTCAGTGTAAAGAATTCAAATGACTTTATATCATGTTTTTCTTCTTCTGATAATTCTGCATCTCTTAAAGGTTTTTCGCTGTTCAATATACTAAAACACTTCTCAAGAACTGTTTTTTCCCTTTCCTTTTCAGAATCTCTTTTCTCTTTTCTTAAGCGATCTAAGCGCCTTTCGACCACGTCAAGATCCATTATTATAAGGTCTGCGTCAAACTCCTTTATAGAGGACTCCATATCTCGCAAATCAGAAAAACCATCAACAACTTCGACAAGAGCATCAACCATTCTTATCGATGTATATATCTCGGTTCTCCTTTTTTTGTTTTCAATGCCGACAGGTATTCCGGGAATATCTACAAAGTTAATCTCTGCCGGAGTTGTCTTTTTGGGGTGAAATACAGAAGAAAGTTTGTCAAGTTCATAGTCAATGACTTTCACGCTTCCTACATTGGGTTTTTCAAAAGATATTGAGACCTCTTTTCTTATTAGCGCTTTAAAAAGAGTTGTTTTACCTGCTCTTGGTAATCCTATAATTCCTACTTTCATTTTAATTTATATGTTTTTTGTTAGAAAACAGCATTTTCGGCCTATAAAACAATAACCAGGCAATCCTCATTAAATAAAAATGGCAGCGTAACAGGGAGTTGAACCCTGGTCTGGGGATTGAGAGCCCCCCGAACTAACCGCTGTTCTATTACGCCACTTGGCTGGGAAGGATGGATTCGAACCATCATTAAGGGATCCAGAATCCCCCGTCCTGCCATTAGACGACTCCCCAGTATATTTTATTGCACGAAAATGTGAAGAATTTAATTAACTCTCTCCGCTTTCTTCCTGAATTTCCACTCCACTTCCCGTTAAAATGTCTCGCCCTTTTGCTTTTACTTCATCAGTCACTTCTTTCACTTTCATTTCAATCTCTTGCCCTTTTTCTTTAAGCAATTCTCTGGTTTCAACTCCAGCTCGCGGTGCAAACAAAACACCAAGGATAAATCCAGTCATCCCACCCAAAAACAATCCACTAAGAAATGAACTTGTCCTATTTTCTTCCATAATTCGCAATACCTCCTTTTTTGTTAGATGAAATCTTTTTAGCTACTAAAAATCCTTGTTGTACAGCAACAAGGAACTTTCCTACATTTATCATTTTGCCAAGTATGTTGCTCTGCTTTGAATCAGTTTTTTTTATAAAACCCTGCATAACAAGCAATACAGTTGCAAATGGCGTTGCCAAGTTTATAAATTTGCTTATTTTCTCCATATTTTTTAGTGCATTTTTAAGGTGAAACGTAGCATCCTTTGTGTTTTCTGTAGTTTCGTTAAGATTCTTACCAAGATTATCTATCTGCTCTTCAACTTTCTTAATGAGATTTTCCGTCTCATTGAGCATTTTTTCTGTCGATTTTTTCATTTTAAAAATAAAAACCAACATAACTACGACTCCCACAGTCGCTACTATCAGCAATCCCCACACTGCTATAATCAAAGATGTCATTTTTACCTCCATCAATTTACCCCGCAGAAGCCGTGGCTTAACAGATTTTGAAGTCCATCGGACAGGTGGAAGTTTCATATGTACTTCCGGGAAACACCGAAGCGTTTCAACTTTCAGCACACATCCACTTCCCTACGCTTAGTGTTGGCTTAAATCGCCAAGTTTAACACGCACTCCGCAGGGTTCCAAATATATTTTACCACTTTATAAACAAATTTCAACTACTTAGAATAATTACGCAAATAATAGAACAAATACTCCTGAGCATACCCTGCATATTTGCCAAACATCCCCCTTCCTGTTTCGGTAATCTTTTTACTGCTTCCCTTCACCTCAAATAACTCATACATACCCCTTTTAATCCACACGTCCACGGGAAATGCTGAAAGCTCGCTCATAGAAAAAAGTAAAATACAGTGAGCCACTTTTTTCCCAACACCTTTAATGCCAAGAAGTTTTTTTTCTTTCTCCTCAAAACTTTTTTTTAAGATATGAGAAAAAAAAGTTTCATCATAATTTTGAACGAAATCTACAAACCATTTTTCTCGAAATCCAAGATGCAATTTTTTCACACTTTGAACATCCAAATTTCTTAAAGCTTCACTCCCAGGGAAAAAATAATACATCGTCCCATCTACTCTTATCTTTTCGCCAACCATTTCGGAAAGAAGATTTAATCTACGTTTAATAACAGGAATAGAGCTCTGTATGGAGAAGAGAAACGAAATCGTTGTTTCATACGGATTTTGCCGCATGATTCTTAACCCTTTCCCGTACTGAATAATCTGTGAAAATTTTGCTTCTTTTCTTGTAAGCGCTCCATTAATGCTATCGATGTCGTCATTTATTCCTAAAAATTTTTTTACTTCCGCTTGGGAAACAGACTTCCCGTATGAAATGCAATGTATTTTATTTTTTTTCTGCAAAAGTTTCAAAAGAGACCGATTAAATGGAACAATAAACCCATTCTCTATTTCAAATACTCTAAAGATCTGGCCACACAACAAAGTCTTATGAAGCGAAAAATTACCTGAAACAGAAATCTGTATGCTATTCTGCAAGTCTTTGTATCGCTTTTGCGTAAATCTTGGCAAGCTTTACAAGATTATCAATACTTATATATTCATTTGCCTCATGTTCTACCGGTTTTACTCCGGGAAACACAGGCCCAAAAGCAACGCCTTTATCCATTATTCTCGAATAAGTCCCGCCCCCGATAGCCATTGCACATCCTTTTTCCCCTGTTTCTTCTTCATACATACTAATTAGTCTTTGCACAAGTGGCTCTTTCTCGTCAACAAAAAGAGGCGGCAAACTAAATATCTTTCCAATCGAAATACCATATTTTTCTGCTTCCCTTTTAATATTATCAACGATTCTCTCCAGTTTATCGGTAACGGGATAACGTATATCAATAAGCATTTCCCCGTGTTTTTTGTCAATATTCAGCACACCAAGATTCAGTGTGAGTTTACCCGAAAGTTTATCATCTCTTTCTACTCCGATTTTTTCACCGTAAAAAGTCTTTCCAATTTTATCAGAAACAAACTGTATAATAGACTTTACGTCCTCGCTCATACTTACCTGTGATAATACTTCACAAAGTATCGCTACTGCATTTTCTCCCTGCCATGGTTTCGCTGCATGAGCAGACCTACCCTTTGCAATAATCTTGTTTTCTGAAATGGAAATACCTTCTGGAATGTTTTGAATCTGTTTTATCATTTTCTGATTTAACACTGCTTCTGCATAATCTGGAACCATATTAGCCCGCTCTCCTCCCTTAACAGTGATATCTGTATTATCAAATGCAAAATTTTTTAACAGGGTAATCCTCAGTATTCCTTTTTCACTATTAATTACCGGGAAATTGCCATCCGGAGTAAAACCAATAAGAGGCTCTTTCTCAACACTCTTGTAATAGTTAATCCCTTTCCAGTTTGATTCCTCATTGGTACCAAAAATAATTCTCACCCTCTTTTTTAAGGGAATTCTCATTTCTTTTATTGCATACAGGCCAAATAAAGCTGCCATTATAGGCCCTTTGTCATCACTTGTGCCACGCCCGTAAAGTTTACCCTCGTGAATTTCTGCACCATACGGCGGATAGTCCCACCCATTCCCTTCCGGAACAACATCAAGATGCCCCAGAACGCTTATTAATTCTTTTCCTTCTCCGTACTCAACATAACCAGAGTAATTATCCAGGTTTTTTACCTTAAACCCCATTTCCTCACCAGTTGCAAGAGCAAGCTGCAACGCTGCTTTCACACCTTCGCCAAATGGAGCATTTTCTGTTGCTTTCTGCTCCACACTTCTAATTTTCAGTATCTCTCTCACAGTTTCAAACCATCTTTATTCTTTTCTATAAAATTTTCCATTTATCACCTCCACAATGCATTTTACTGTTAACAGCTTTTTTATCAATAGTTTTTATGACACTAATAAAAACACAAATTAAAAACAAAAAAAATTATTGGAAATAAAAAATAGCATTTTTTACTTGACTTGAAAATTTAAAAAAATAGAATAAGCTATAAAAATATATCTAAAGAAAGGAGAATAAAATGAATATTAAAATATTCCTTGAAGAAATAAACAGCAATATCCAGAGAATGTGGGAACATACAGCCCTGGCATACTGGAATCTTGCAACAACAGGCAAAGAAGAATACGGAAAAGAAGTAGAAAAAACAGAAATAGAAATGAGGATGTATCTTTCCGATAAAAACCGATTTGAAATTGTAAAGAAAGCACAATCTGACGAATCTCTCTCGGAAGTAGAAAAAAGAGAAATAAAACTTCTATACGACTCAATGCTTCCAAATCAATTACCTGAAGAAAAGATCCAGGAAACTGTAAAAAAAGAGGTTGAAATCGAATCGCTTTTTGCAAACTTTCGTGCAAAAATTGATGGGAAAGAAGTATCTAATAATGAAATTGACAATATTCTCAAAAATAGCACTGACATAGAATTACGGAAAAAAGCATGGTTAGCAGGAAAAGAAATTGGAAAAGAAATGGCCTACCGCATCATAGAACTCATCAAATTACGAAACGAAAATGCAAAACTATTAGGCTTTTCAAACTATTATGATATGATGATGGACCTTCAAGAACTCTCAACAAAAGAAATTCATAACATATTTCACGAGTTTAAAGAGGAAACAGATTCCCTCTTTGCAGATATAAAAGATGAAATTGATACTACACTCTCAAAGAAGCTCAATTCAGAAAAATCAGAACTCATGCCATGGCACTACTCCGATTTGTGGTTTCAAGAAGCACCAGAAGTTGATGGATTTGATTATGACTCCTTGTTAAAAGATAAAGATCTTGTCGAGCTTACTAAAAACACGTACAGTTCCATAGGGCTCGACATAACGGACATCCTTAAACGTTCGGATCTCTATGAAAGAAAAGGAAAGAACCAACATGCATTCACACTATCTGTTGACAAAGCAGGCGATGTAAGGGTATTAGCCAACATACGGCCAAATATAAGTTCACAGGAAACAATGCTCCACGAATACGGTCACGCTATTTATGACAAATACATTAACAGAAAATTGCCTTTTACTCTACGGGGTCCTGCTCACATCTTTACAACAGAAGCTGTTGCAATGTTCTTTGGCAGAATGTCAAGGGACGCACAATGGTATCAGAAACTTACAGGAATAGATGATAAAACATACGAAGAAATATCAAAAAAAATGAAACGCCTAATGAGAAACCAGCTTATGATCACAGCTCGATGGGTTATGACATTTGTATTCTTTGAAAAAGAACTTTATCAAAATCCAGACAGAAAAGACCTGAATGAGCTCTGGTACAATACCGTTAGAGAACTTCAGCATTTAAATATTCCAAACGAGAGAAAAGGATATCCCGATTGGTCGGCAAAAATACACTTTGGAATAGCGCCTGTCTACTACCATAATTATCTGTTGGGAGAGATGATGGCTTCGCAGATGCACCACCACATTACAAAAAACATTTCAGAAAATATTCTTAGTGAAAACGTGGGAAAATTCTTTGATGAAAAAATATTTAAACCAGGCTCACTATATCGCTGGAACGAGCTTCTCACGCGCGTGACAGGCGAAACACTAAATCCGGTGCACCTTGCAAATCAATTGAAAGAAAAAATTTAATTTAATTCTAAATGGTTGCAATCAAAAAGGCCTCCCTTCTCGGGAGACCTTTTATACAAAACTTTAAGTACTTACTCTTATTCTCCTAAAATAGTAATCCTTCCCTCAACTTCCGGTGAAATTGGCGTATGATTCTCAATGTAGCGACTAAGCGCATCTGTCAGATATACATATGTAAAATCTTTATCAGCATCCGGTAGATTTTTTAGAGTCAGATACCCATCTCCTCCTGCTGCAATAAAGTCGTTCACTGCGACTTCATAAATCTTATCCATATTAAGCGGCTCACCGTTTACAAGCACCTCGGTAACTCTTTCTCCCGGGACGACTATGCTCGTATTATCACTGCTCAGCTGCTGAGGTGTTTTACTTATGTCAATTGTTATTTTAAGGCCAGCTATCTGCAAGAATGAGCCTGATCCTATTGTTGATGGGTCTCTCGGATCGTTTACCGAACGAAGAGCAGCTGCACCTCTCTCAAGAACCTCTTTAAGCTGTGCTCCTGTAAGATTTACAACAACAATGGAATTTCCGAATGGGTGCATCTCTGTAATCGTCGCTGTAGTAATCTCTCCCTTAGGATAAATCTTGTCTCCTCTAATACCTCCACCATTGGTTACTGCAATCTTTGTGCCAACTGATTCGCACATTGCATCTGTAAATAGGTTTCCAATTTCTGCTTCCATTTTCCTTACAGTTATTTTCCTTGCATCAAGATCAATGAGTGATTCTCCTACTTTTTCTGGGGGTGGCATCTGATTCATAAAGTAATCAACCATTTTTTCAGTAAATGGATCTGTCGGAACATTTTCATCCAAAAGATGTAAATTCCATTTAAAATGATCAATGCCTCGTCTGCCAATATAAAGATTCAACTCTCCAAGATAGGCTGCTTTCGCGCCATCCTGAACAATAATTGTTGTTCCTCCATTTGGCGTTACAACTTCAGCTGGAACTTCCATAAGCGTGTGTGAATGTCCACCAACAATCACGTCAATACCATCAACCTTTGACGCGATATCTTTATCCACATCTAAGCCAATATGGGTAACAGCAATAATAATATCAGCGCCCTGGCTCTTCAATTTCGCTACTTCACTTCTTGCAATCGCCTCAAGATCTCCATCTACCGTTACTTTCCCTACGCTTGAAATTATAGGAAGATTTGGTGTCATAAGACCAAAGATCCCTATTTTGATGTTGCCTACCATCTTTATCATGTCCGGCTGAACTTTTCCAGCAAGGGCTGGTTCCTGAGAAACATCCATATTCGCACCAAGTACAGGCATCGTTGCATAATCCAATGCATTGCCAAGTGTCTCGGGGCCAAGGTCAAATTCGTGGTTTCCTAGACACCATGCAGTTGCAATTTGATCCCACAAAAATGTAGTAGGGATACCTCCAAACGCCCTGAATACTGGTCCAATAAAATCATCTCCTGATGTAAGAAATAATGTGCTTGCATTCCCATTTCTCTTCTTTAAATACTTTACGAGTCCTGCAACACGCGCAGCGCCACCCACCTCGATTTTCTGCTGCTCGCCTCCAATAACCACTTTTGTTGTATATGGTGCAATTTGACTCTGAAAATCAGATGTTGTGAGGATTGTAACTTTTTGTAAACGAGGAATAAAACCGCTGAACATTGTAATTGAGAATACCATTACAACAATAATAAGTGAAATCAACAGATTCTTTGCAATTTTACTTTCTTTCATTTCTTTCACCCTCCTTTTGTGATTTTCTGGTACTTAATATTACTCCCATATAAAAAAATTTCAAACATGCAACTTCTTAAAAAATTTTAAAAAATATCCCGCATTTAATAAAATCAGGAGCAAACTGCACTACAATAAGCAATTTATTTGAAGGCACAATAAAAAGAGTTGCAGGCACCACCAAGGCAAGAGAAATATATTTATAAAAAAATGGAAATCTTTTTTACCTGTAGAATTTTATCCTAAAGTTTGAAATTTTGTGCCCAATCATAAACAAATGGAATTTTCCAGAACTTTCCTTGAAGCGCATAAATCAGTCCCATTAAACTCACAATAAAAAGAATAATACCCACTACAATCCATAAAATCTGGCCAAGAACAGGAATAAAATTAATAACCCATAAGATCATTTCTATTATAAACAACACAAGACCCTGTTTTGCATGCTCCATAGCAAATTTACTGTCCTTTTTGACAAGCAATGGAATAAGCACAAGGATACCAAGATAACTCAGTGCTGCAAACACCTTATTTTCTTGGACATCATTTACATCAAATTCATCCGTCTTTTTCATTTCTTTCCTCCTTTTCATATTTTAATGAAATACTTATATATAGTTTAATAGAAAAAAACTTTTTTAAAAATAAAATTTTCTAACGTATTTAAGTGTCATACTTTACAGATCCTGTCAGAGAGTATTATGTGCAGTTGACAACAATGCCCCCCTTACTATACTATTAAAAGTTAATTGCTTGGAGGGATATATGGATTTAAAGATTAAAATTATAAAAGTTGACAAGCCCGAAGACCTTAATACAATCATTGGCCAAACGCATTTTATAAAATCAGTAGAAGATTTATATGAAGCACTTATCGCGTCCACGCCAACAATTAAATTTGGCATAGGTTTTGTAGAAGCGTCAGGTGATGCACTGATCAGATGGGCGGGAAATGATAAAAACCTTATAGAACTTGCCAAAAAAAACGCATATAAAATAGGCGCAGGTCATGTCTTTATCATTTTTTTAAAAGATGCGTACCCGATTAATGTGCTAAATGCAATAAAAAATATACAGGAAGTCTGTTGCATATACGTTGCCAGTTCTAACCCGCTGGAAGTAGTCATAGGAGAAACAGAGCAGGGAAGAGCGATTTTGGGCGTTGTTGATGGTATCAGTCCTAAAGGTATTGAAACAGAGGAAGATATTAAAAAAAGAAAAGAACTCCTAAGAAAATTTGGCTATAAAATGTAAAAATTGAGTATTAATTTAAATTCAAACTATTTTTTAAACCAATTTATTAGAGGTGATAGATGAGTAAAGCAAGAGATGGAAGAAAAAAAGAGAGAAAAAAGACAAAGGTTAGCAAAAAAACTTTAAATAAAAGTAATATTCGCCCCATTATTATTGTTTCCGCAATAATTGTGGCAGCAATAATTATTACAGTTTTGATTCTAAAAACAAATAGTTTTTCGCAATACACAAAGACTATTTCAAAAGATGAAGCGCGAGAAGAAATATTCGGGTATATCCCGGGTGTATCCAATCCGCGTGCGCTTTCAAATGCGCTCCGCATCGCAGACAGCTTCGCGGTAGAAGACCTAGAAAAAGACGGAGAAATAGTAGCAAAAGAGGCCATTATAGTCATTGATAATCCTGACAGCGAAAAATCTTCAAAAATTTCACAAAAAGCATATATGCTGCTCATTATAGACGATGAGCTTAATGTGCTTGGGTTAAAACCGTTCAAGCCAACATATTTCACGTTAGGTATAGATTTTGATAAATTTTTTGATGCATTTGAGGGAAAAAGTGCTAATCAATTCATTCTTAAAGTCGATGGTGTTTATACAAATGACAGCAACACGGCACTGCTCATAAAAAATAAAGTAAAAGAGGCGATGAGCCTTTTTTATATAGAAAAATATGGAGTAACTGAGTATGATAAAATTTCAAAAGATGAATTCACATTTGCAGAAAAAGGTATAAAGATTGAGTCAATAGAAACAGACGATATTAACGGAGAAACTGTTGACCTGAGCCAGCTAAAAGATTACAAGCTTATCCTTATAGGCGGTAACCCGCATTGCGGAGGATGTGTTACTTCTGTTAAAAGAATTGCAAATGAAATTGAAAAATATGACACTTCGAATACAAAATTTCTTGTATTCTCGTTTAGCGATACCCTCGAGGATGCGCACAAAATAGGAGACCAGCTCCCTGAAGGGACTATCATAATACAAGACACTGATAGAGCTCTTGCAAAACAACTAAAAATAGATGCTTCCCCTTACATTGCCCTTGTTGATAAAGATCTTACCCTTTTTTACAGGGGACCGTGCGAACCAACAAGAGAAACATTATCAAATATAAAAGAATTTTTAGGAGGAGAATAGAATGAAAAAAATTATTATAGTTTTAATAAGTGTACTTTTTTTAATGCCCATCTTCACAATGAATGCCCGCGCCGATTCTTTGGTTACCGTAACGGTAAACCCCTCACTCAGAGATTCCATTGCAGCGTATAGCATAAGTTTCGTCACAACCACAGACCTTATAGGCGGAAAAGATGACATTTTTATTAAATTTCCGGAAGGAACAACACTTCCCTGCAGTTGCCCCCACAACTGGCACCTTGAATATTTCCTTATAAACAACTATAAACCAGCTCGTGTAGGAAAAATGAGTGATATTCCCTATACAATGTATCTTGAAATCCCCGGCGGAATAACAATTAAAGCAGGGGAAACAGTAAATGTCGAGATAAAGAGTCAGGCAAACATATGGAACCCTAAAACACCGGGATTGTATAGTTTAACCCTCTGGACAACAAAACAGGGTAAAATGCAATCAAATGAATACGAAATCACATCAACACAAATACAAAATCTTGAAGTCGCAGCAACACCGAGCGCAAGCAGCCTCATTGGAGCATACAACATCACTTTCACCACAGGAGAAAAAGGAAATTTATATAATGGCCAGAATATATACATTCAGTTTCCCTCGGGAACTGCTTTTCCAAGCGTTCCTCATAAAAATAACATCGCGGTAAACGGGCAAGAGATTAGAGATGTATCCATCCAGGAGAACATAATGACTATCACTCTTGCATACTCTATCAATAAAAACAGAGATACCACTATTAAGATAGATGGAGGTTTTGGCTTAAAAAATCCGCCGGAAAAAGGCATCTACACATTAAATGTATGGACAGACAGCGAACCGGAACCTGTGGAAACAGAAT
Source organism: Caldisericota bacterium (assembly GCA_034717215.1). Classification (NCBI taxonomy): domain Bacteria; kingdom Pseudomonadati; phylum Caldisericota; species Caldisericota bacterium. Next base: position 6,601 of record JAYELD010000084.1, on the reverse strand, counting down.
TTGAAATAAAGTCGCAGTATATTGTTTTTACCCAGATTACAACAAATCCTCTCTCGCCAGATGGGTACAATAATTATTACAAAACAAAACCTGAAATAACACTCACCGGGGAAACAAACACTTCAGAAACAATTACAACATTCTATAAATTGGACGAAGGAACTTATTCCGAATATGCAGATCCATTCCAAATTCCAGAGGGCATCCATACGCTATATTATTACAGTAAAACAAATACCTATATCGAGGAAGAAAAATCTGAAGAATTTAAGGTAGATACAACAATTCCTATAATTAATATAGAATTCCCCGGAGATGACCCCTATTACACTGGAGATGAATCAATACTCATCTACGGAACATTAAGCGAAGCTGCACAACTCTCTATAATGCAAGGATTTGTAAATGTAAAGGATGATTTGACATTTGCAAAAGAGGTTATGTTAGCTCTTGGAGAAAATAAAATCAACATTTCTGCAACTGATATTGCGGGGAATAAAACATACCAAACAATTACAATAATTCTTGATACAACAGTGCCAATGTTAAGCGTCACATCGCCAGGTGAATGGAACACAATTAAAACAAAAGAAATCACTGTCATTGGCAACGTTTCACCATACAATACCGATGTCTACATCAACAATAAAAAAGTAAACGTATCAAATAATGGCGAATTTACCTACTCTTTTGTACCAGAAATCAAAGGCAGCCTCATACCCATAAAAGTAAAAGCCATCTATCCTTTATCAAAAAAGAGCGCAGAAAAAACAATAACTGTGATTTATGACCCTGTTCTTTTTGAGGTTGTTTTTACAGTAGACAGCTATACAGCACTTGTAAACAATGAGCAAAAGAAAATGGACGTTGCTCCATTTATTGACAAAAATTCAAATAGAACCCTTATACCTGTCAGGTTTGTCACTGAATTCTTAGGAGGGAAAGTAAGCTGGGATGGAGAAAAAAGGGAAGTAACAATACAGATAAGCGGTAAAGAGATCAAGTTGCAGATAGGAAACAGTACAACTTATATAGACGGTACACCCGTTGAGCTTGATCAACCTGCCATTATTAAAGAAAGCAGGACATTTGTGCCGCTGCGCTTCGTCGCAGAAACATTTGGTTTTACTGTAAATTGGGACTCAAACACAAGATCTATTAAGATCAATACTCCGTGACATATAGAAAACATTTTGCTTTTGTACTTGTTTTAGTATTCATCTTGCTCCTCTCTTTTCCACTTGTAGCAAACGGAAAAAAGGGGATTCCCATTATATATTTTTCCGCCCCGGGATGCGAGGAGTGCGAAATTACACGGCATTACCTTGAAGCGTTAAAAGAGATCTACCCCGAAATAGAAGTTAAAGAATTTTCTTTATCTGACGATAAAAACAAGGAACTGCTCGCCCACTTTAATAAAGAGTACAAAGTCCCTGAAAATAAGAGAAATATTGCCCCTTCCGTTTTTGTCGGAGAAACATTTCTCACCAGGGAAGAAATCACAAAAAAATTAGAAGGAATAATCAAAAGCTACAACATAGAAGAAACTGAATTTATTGAAAATGTCCTTCAGACAAATAGCGGAGGCAACAATTACCTCATAGAACTCTTTCAAAAATTTGGTGTGTTTGCCATATTGGGAGCAGGTTTTATCGATGGATATAATCCCTGTGCTTTTTCCGTGCTTGTCTTTTTTATCTCTTTTCTCCTTCTCAGAAGCAAAACAAAAAAAAATATTCTATCCGTTGGGCTATCTTTTATACTTGGGTTTGGCCTCTCATACTTCTTGCTTGGCATAGGGCTTTTCAAAATCATATCAGAGTGGCAATACTTTAATGAAATTGCAAAATGGGTATACCTTGTGACAGCCATAATAACACTTATTCTTGCAACTATTACCATCGGAGACTACATAAAAGCAAAAAAGGGCCATTTAAAAAATATGGCCCTTCAACTTTCTCACACGGAAAAAAAGACAATTCATTCCCTTTTGCGTAACCCTAAAGTACAAGGTATTGCTATCTTTTCATTTCTTGTTGCTTTTCCTGTTTCAATTGTATCGTTTTCCTGCACAGGCCAGACATACTTGCCAACTATTGTTTACATATACAGCATCCCCGCATTTAAAGTAAAAGCAACCCTTTACCTCATCCTGTACAATATTATGTTTATTCTTCCTCTTGTCGTCATCGTGTATATAGTGTACAGAGGAACAACATCAGAAAAAATAACCGAGTGGTTCACAAATCGCATTGCAACGATAAAACTCTGGACGGGTATCGTGTTTATCGTGCTGTTTTTGTACTTACTAAATAGAACACTGTTACTTTTTAATATAATTAGATAAATCTATCCAAGAATATTTTTCAAGTACATTCCTGTATAAGATTTAGAGTTATTTGCTATCTCTTCCGGTGTACCCTCTGCAACAACATACCCGCCTTTTTCCCCACCTTCCGGACCCAAATCAATAATATAATCAGCTGATTTCACTATATCTAAATTATGTTCAATAATAATAACCGTGTCACCTTTATCAACAAGCCGGTTCAGTACATCAATAAGTTTATGGATATCGGCAAAATGCAAACCAGTAGTGGGCTCGTCAAGAAAATAAATTGTTTTGCCGGTGCCCTTCTTCTGAAGTTCCGAAGCAAGCTTCACTCTCTGAGCCTCTCCACCAGAAAGCGTCAGTGCAGATTGCCCCAATTTTATATAACCAAGGCCTACATCATCGAGAAATGCTAATTTGCGCTTTATTTGAGGAATATTTTCAAAAAATTCCAATGCCGTTCTTACAGTCATATCCAGAACATCTGCAATAGATTTTCCCTTATAATGAATTTCAAGTGTTTCTTTATTATACCTCTTACCTTTGCATACCTCGCAAGGCACATATACATCAGGTAAAAACTGCATTTCAACTTTTATATATCCATTCCCTCGACACGCTTCGCACCGCCCACCTTTCACATTAAAGCTGAACCTCCCGGGCTTATACCCCCTTGCTCTTGATTCCGGAAGTGACGAAAAAAGCATTCTTACTGGCGTAAAAACACCTGTATATGTAGCAGGATTAGAACGAGGCGTACGTCCAATAGGCGACTGGTCTACGATAACCACCTTATCCACAAACTCTGCACCTTTTAGTTCCTTATATTTACCGGGTTGCTCGTGAGAACGATACAAATTTTTCCTTAATGCCCTCCACAATACATCCTGTATCAGAGTGCTTTTTCCAGAACCAGACACGCCAGTAATGCAAGTAAATGTATGGAGTGGAAAACGCACTGTAATATCTTTTAAATTATGTTCACTTGCTCCAACAAGTGTAAGGTATTGGCCATTGCCTTTTCTTCTCTTTTTTGGAACAGGTATCTTTAATTCTCCCCTTAAATATTTACCTGTAAGGGACCTCTTCTCATTTAATATATTTGTTAAAGGCCCTGTTGCAACAATATATCCACCCTTTTCCCCGGCTCCCGGTCCCATATCTATGACGTAGTCAGCAGCACGAATTGTCTTTTCGTCATGCTCGACAACAAGCACACTATTGCCAAGGTCACGCAGCTCTTTCAGGGTATTAAGCAGTTTCTCATTATCTTTGGAATGAAGGCCAATGGAGGGTTCGTCTAAAACATACAGCACGCCAACAAGTTTAGACCCTACCTGTGTTGCAAGGCGTATTCTCTGTGCTTCGCCACCGGCAAGAGTAGCTGAAGCCCTGTCCAATGTGAGATAGCCAAGACCTACATCCAATAAAAACTTTGACCGGTCTTTTATTTCTTTTAATATTTGATGCGATATTATTTTCTCCTGTTTTGTTAACTTATTTGCCATTTCTCTAAAAAACCGATACGATTTTTCGATAGGAAGAGACGTAATGTCCGCAATATTCATTTCCTGTATGGTAACGGCAAGTACTTCTTTTTTTAACCTCTTTCCATTGCATACCGGACATTCAATTCTTTGCATAAATTTTGCATACTCCGCACGCATCCCCTCCGATGAAGTTTCATTGTATCTTCTTATAAGCAACGGAATAACACCTTCAAATTTTACATTAAACTCATAACTTCTTCCTTCTTTATTTACAAAATGTACCGGTACCTTGCGATCCGGGCCGTACAGAATTATATTAAGTTCCTCTTCCTTAAATTCCTTGAGGGGTTTAAAAATATCAATGTCATTTGCTCGTGCAGTATCCAAAATAACCTGATACGAAAATGTATCCATCCCCCTAAAACCGGGTATTAATATTACCCTCTCTGCAAGGGATTTATTCCAGTCTTTTATAATAAGCCCTGGATCAGGTTCAATCTTAAAACCTAATCCCCCACATTCAGGACAAGCACCGTATGGACTATTAAAAGAAAAAAACCGTGGCTCAATCGCTTCCATGCTAAAATCACATTTAGGACAAGCAAGTTTTTCTGAAAAAAGATATTCTTCTCCCTCATGCGGAACAATTTTTACAATTCCATCCCCCTCTAAAAGTGCAAGCTCTACCGAATCAGCAATTCTTGATTGCTCCTCATTTGTAACTTTTACCCTGTCCACCACAATGTCTATGCTATGTTTTTTGTTCTTATCCATTAAAATATTTTCATCCAATGAGTAGGTAATATTGTCCACCATTACCCTTGCAAATCCCTTTCTGAGAAGCTTTTCAAAAAGGGCTTTGTGTTCTCCTTTTCTCCCCCTCACAACAGGTGCAAGGATCTCTACTCTTTCGCCTTCCGCTTTCCCAAAAATCTGCTCTACAATTTCATCGCTACTCTGCTTTTTTATAGGCGTACCGTCATTAGGGCAATGCGGAATGCCAATCCTTGCAAAAAGAAGCCTTAGATAATCATATATCTCTGTCATCGTTCCCACTGTTGAGCGTGGATTTTTGCTCCCACTCTTCTGGTCAATAGCGATAGCGGGCGAAAGTCCCTTAATATAATCTACATCAGGTTTTTGCATTACGCCGATGAACTGCCGCGCATAAGCAGAAAGTGATTCGACATACCGTCTCTGTCCTTCAGCGTAAAGCGTATCAAATGCAAGGGACGACTTTCCAGAGCCCGACACCCCCGTAATAACCACCAATTTATTTCGTGGTATATGTAATGATATATTTTTCAGGTTATGTGTACATGCCCCTTTTATGTATATTTCGTCGCTCATCCATCCTCTTCAATTTTATTAATTTCTACTTCTTCACGTATAGCTTTGCCGGATTCTTCTTTTGCAATATAAGTTATAATAACAAAAAATGCAGCAAGGGTAAATAGATTAAGAAAATAAAGTGCAGAGAAAATTACAGGATACCAATACCCCTGAGCCACATTGCCACCTACTGTCATCAATTTCCCGACTAAAAAATAGATAATAAATGCAGCAGAAACAGAAAAAACTAAAGTGGTGAAAAATTTCTTAAATGAATAAATAAAACCGTGGTAGACACCTTTCCAAGAATCATCTACAGATAAAAAATACGGAACGTACGCAAAGAAAAAATACACCACAACTGCCTCAAGAAAATAGACAAAATATGCCAAATATTGCCCATTAGCATTTTGTGATAAGCGAATAATGATAGGATTTGCTATAAATAAACCTAAAATGATAAGCGCATAGTTCATAAGTATCAATCCATAAAAAGATTTTTCGTTTTCCGAAATCTTTACAACCTGCGCAGTTGCTATAAAAAGACCTACAAATGAAAGATTTGTAAAAACCCTTACATAACCAAGAAAATTCTTAAAAGTCTGAGCTGCCCCAATAGTAAGCCAGTTTGATGCTCCATTGAGTGCAGCAAATAAAACAAGGATGAATAATGTTAAATAAAGATTCCTCCTTGTTTCCTTTTTTTCGATAAAAAAACAATACCGTAAGAGTTAAGGCAATAAAAAGAAAATCAAAAAACATCATCAAAACATCAGCTGTGCTGCTGGAAGGCATTTTAGCATAAAGAATGCTCCACAGGCTGCTTAAAAATGAACTGTATAGAACACGAAACACAACAGCAACTACAACTTCCAGTATAAAGCGCCAATCAAAAATGTGTCTTGCAAGTGTCTTACTTTTTTGTGGCAAAATCTTCTCCATTTCTTCCATTATAAAATTCCCTTTCATTATTTATTTAACGCAAGTAAATTATATCTGAATAAAGTTTTTTTCAAACGCTTGAGTTTGTATATAATTTCATATAATATATAATTATATATCTTGAAAGGGGTGAAGAAAGAAGTGGAGAAAAAAATAATTAAATTAATGAAAGAGATTAAAATGGAGCATTGTAAATATTTTCGCATAAAAAGATTGATGAAGAATCCTGATTTTAACATGTTTGTCGTTTCATTTTTTACTGTGACTGGATTTCTCCCATTTTACGTGTTGTACCTTTTAAGCAAGAAAGATCGTTACGGTCAAGAAATTATAAAAGCATTAGCCGATGCAGTAAATAATACCTGGGTTCCTAACCCCGGAATTATTTATCCGCTGTTGAGCAATTTTAAGAAAGAGGGGTTTATAATTGGTAAATGGAACACAAAAGGAAAGCATCCCAAATATATTTATCATTTGACAGATAAAGGAATGGAGGAATACAAAA
>JAYELD010000083.1 GCA_034717215.1 Caldisericota bacterium | reverse complement strand
ACATAAGAAAAAAAAGAAGCATAAATGGTCCTAGATATTGACTGAAAACAATGTCAAATAAAAAACCGAAGATAACTGCAAAATAAAAATTATATGGCGTCTCTAAAGTTGCAATAATATAGGTTATGTACGCAAATGAAAAAATAATTCTCAGCGTATTTGACAGCGTAATATCACTCATGATGAACAATATCGAAAATAGCAAAAACAGTATTGCTTTCTTTTTCATTTTTCGTATATAACCATTACTTCGTAGAGGGTGTTAAAATCTACATAAGGGCTTATTATTATTTCGGTCGTAGAACTACTTTTCTTTTTAATATCGCTAACTTTGCCGATAATAATATTTTCAGGGTAGATATCGCTTACTCCAGTTGTCGTGATGAGGTCCCCATTTTGCATTTTTGGAAGTGAGATTTTAATTATTATGGAAAGGTTTTTCCCATTTCCTTGTGCAATGCTTATTTCACTTGTTTGCATGTCTTTTGCTCCCACATGGAAGTCAGGATCCGTTACGGTTAGCACTTTAGAGAAGTTGTAAGATGTATCGATAACAATACCTACGAGATTTATCGTCTCCCCATCGTAAGTGCAAACAACCGGCATATTTATTTTTATCCCGTCCTTTTCTCCTTTATTGATAATTATTATGTTAAAATTGTCTGTTAAAATACTTACCACAGTACCTACTTTATACTTGAAGTCGTACCTTTTTTTAAGCCCCAGGATATTTTTTAGTCGTTCATTTTCCTCGTAAATTCCCTGGATTAATTTTATCCTTTCTTCCAATATACTTATTTCTTTCTTTAATTCGGTATTTTCGTTTTCAAGCTGTAGTTTAGTTTTTGTTAGACTGGATAGTTCATGTATCTGTGCTTTTGTTTTATTTATATAGCTTGTGACATTGGAAACTGGTCGTATAAACAAAAAATCTGCTACATCAAACAGCGTAATGCCTCTTCCTGCGAGTCCTGCAATAAATATTAGAAGAACAACAAGAAAAAGGATTATTAATATTTTAAGGTGTTGATTCTTTTTCAAATTACAGTATCGCGGAATATCCTAATTTCTTCTAGTACTTTTCCTGCTCCAAGTGCGACTGAAGAGAGAGGGTCGTCTGCTATGGTGACAAGGATTCCAGTTCTTTGAGTGATAAATTTATCAATATTTCTATAAAGGGCACCGCCTCCAGAGAGCATAATACCCCGATCCATTATATCTGCTGAAAGTTCGGGAGGAGTTGATTCAAGCGTTGATTTGATTGTATCTAAAATTTCTTCTATTATTGGCTGAGAAGCTTTCCTAATTTCTTCTGATGTAATTTGTATGGATTTTGGAAGTCCATCAATAAGGTCTCTCCCTCTTATTTCCATCATTTCTTCTTGTCCAAGAGGGTATGCATTTCCGATTCGAATTTTTACTTGTTCTGCAGTTGTTTCTCCGATGAGCAAACTGTATTCTCTTCTTAAGTATATTATTAGCGATTCATTTATTTCGTCACCTGCTATTCTGGAAGATTTAACTACTACAATTCCTTTTAATGAAATTACTGCTATTTCCGTTGTGCCACCGCCTATATCAACGATCATTGAGCCTCTTGCTTCTGTAATGGGTAATCCAGCTCCAATAGCTGCAGCCATTGGTTCTTCAATGACAAGTGTTTCTTTTGCCCCTGCAAGTGTCGATGCTTCAATTACAGCTTTTTTTTCTACTTGGGTAATGCCCGCGGGTACGCCAATTAGTATTCTTGGTCTAAATATTCCTCTTTTTCCACCTGCTTTTGAAATAAAATAGTCCAACATTTTTTC
>JAYELD010000082.1 GCA_034717215.1 Caldisericota bacterium | reverse complement strand
AGAGGTATCGATGTGCAACGGCCAATTCAAATGGGTGCAACCAGCCGCCCGCTATGCGGCTTCGCCTTTCACTTCAGTCCATTTGATGTCAATCTGACGCTTGTAGGGATATAATCGCTGGCATTGTTTCTGTATCCTGTAGTGCTGGAAGCTCTTCCAATCTCCGTTGAGATACAGGGCCCGTAGATGGAGAATGGATTGTGCTCCGGGAATACGCCAATGCATGCCCGTTTGCTCCATGCGATCCTTCACGACATGCCGGCAAGCGCCTTCGACCACGCCACTGCCGAGGGGATAGCCAGCCGATAGGAACTCATCATACTTCATGAAACGACGATTGTTTTCCAAATAGGTTATGGCTGCGTCCAGCTTCTCTCGTTTGTTTTTGCTCAACTTGTTTTTGACACTCATCTGTTTGATACCACCAATGACATACCCCACTTTACCTTCCAGCAGGCGTTCCAGCCGGGCCTTTACAAAGGCTTGCGCTTCCTTGCTGCTCTCCGGATAAAAGCAATAGGCAACGGTCCACAATCGCTCCAAGACATGATAGAGATCCAGGATACAAACAACACCCGGAAACATGGACTTCAAGATTCGCCACAGCTTTCGCTCACCATCCATGACACATACAACAGGGTGACGTCCCTGGGGGTTTCGCTTGGCAACTTCCTGATCCAACCAGGGGAAGATGAATTCCGTCCCCTTGATCTCCTCCCCTTCATACCGTTGCGTCAATTCGGCACGCAAGCGTTTGTCTTTCGGCTTAGGACGCTCGGCTTGTTTCTCGTGACGCATCACTTCATTGACGACATCCTGCGCAGTCCGGACAAAAGGCTCAATCGTGTAAACACCTCCCACGCAGGCCATTTTCTTCTTACTGGGTTTTTGGCCTTTCTTCAGACGGCCCTTGGGGGCGGGACCCTCCTCTTGGACGTTCCGACGCATCTTGACGCCTTTATGATCAGCCGTCAGCACAATAATGGATCCCTTCGGAGCCGGTGGAGGCGCAGGTTGCTGCTCAAAGAATTCCGCCACATCCTGTGCCATGCTTTGACTCATGGTTTCCAGGCTACCAACGGTTTGTCCGAGGCCTAATAGGCGATGGACGCTCTGACGCGATTGTTCATACGAGCCTTGGACACAAAAGGATTGATCCCAGTCCTGCAACAGATTTGAAAAATCGCTGTCCGGTAGCCCCAATCGACTGTCCAAGGGAAGGACTTGAAGCTTCTGGGTGGGGCGACTCCCGTAGGCGGTTCGCGGAATGTTCAGTTCACCAAAAACAGAAACGTACCGTCGGTTATATAGGCCCTTTAGCCGTTTGAGTTGCCGATCTTCATAGGTTAAGGTCGGTCCCATGTCACCGGTGCCTTGAGCATGGACAAAACCGCCCAGTGTGGCCAAGCCGAGTCGTAGGAGTCGCGTCCAAAGATCCTGCTCGACCACATCGATACGAGTGCCTTCCTGAGCGGCTTTTTGAACCAGGGCAATCATGTCATCGAATTCTGCTTTTGCCTTGAGAATGTCCGTTTCCTTCAGTACGATCATGGTTGGGCCTCCTTAAAAAGCGTAAACGTCGTTTTGGACTATCAATGGTTAACGCTTTGAGGCCCATAATATCAAGCTTGATATCCCTAAACCCTTTACTTAAAACAACATAGAGGCGCGCTTCGCTGGTTGCACCCCCAGCATATGCACATGCGGATGGTGATGAAGTTGGCCGGTCCAGGTGTGCAAAACCGCCAGGAGGCCCACCTCGGCACCGACAAAGCGTTTCTCCGCGGCAAGATCACGCACGCTCTCGGCGGCCG
>JAYELD010000081.1 GCA_034717215.1 Caldisericota bacterium | reverse complement strand
AATATCAGCGGGAATTACCCTGCCAAACATGTTCTGAAAATCCTTCAGGAGTCTGGGCTCATATTCAATCGTAGTGAGCCCTGCCGTGGAACCAGATACAAATAAGGTAACCGTACCATTGCTCACGACTGACCTCTCCACCTCTTTGCCCACTTCCGAAGTTATGTCAATTATGTCGCAATTCCCTTTGGTATGAAAGGTAAGATTCTTAGTAATTACAGTCATATCTTTATCCCCTCCCATATGATATCGCACAAATCAAACACTGGACCATCAGCACACACTCGCTTCTGGCCCTTCCTAGTCGGTACACTACACCCATAGCAAGCACCAATTCCACACCCCATCCTCACTTCCAGGGATACCTGACAATGATCTACCTTAAATTTGTTTGACCCACCCTCTCCAACAACTATACCAGTCATGGCTTTATACATCTCCAGAGGCCCACAAGCATAGAGCTGATCAGCCCCGTCAAGGAATTCAGATACAACTTCACTTATAACACCAGCTCTCCCTATGCTGCCATCCTCTGTAACAGGAACAAACTCTACTTTTTCAGGTAATGGCTGAAGATACAATTGCCGGGACATTTTTACTCCATGTACCAATACCACCCTGTGCTGAGGCAGGGCTTGCTCAGCCAGAAAGATTAGTGGAGCAATACCAATACCTCCCGCCAATAATAATAGATTTCTGGCAGTAGAATTGATGTCAAATCCCCTCCCCAAAGGACCCAAAACATCTACGGCATCCCCCCTACGAAGTCTCGATAACCAATGAGAGCCTTTCCCCACCACGTCAAATAGAAATGCAATCTGGTTTCCCGCTACGCGGTGTATGCTAAGAGGACGTCGCAACACCAAATCATCGCATCTCACCATAACAAATTGCCCCGGATGAGCTACCCGGGCAATATCCGGATCCTCAATCCACATGAGATGCGCACCAGACATCATCTCCGTATTAGATATCACAGTGGTAAGGGTTCTCTCTATATGCTGCACTTTTGCTAACGTAAATATTCCCTGAGAGGCTTAACGCTGAACTTGCCACCACTCCCTGATATTGCACTCACAACCACACGGGCAGTGTCCAAAGAAGTGAAGCAAGGTATTTGCCCTTCCGCAGCAGCACGACGAATATCAAATCCATCTTTTAAAGGAATGCGCCCTCCAGTGACAGTATTAATTACACCGTCAACTGAGCCCTCATAGATGACATCGACAACATTAGGATGGCCTTCATGTAACTTCTTGGTTACCATCTCGACAGGAAATCCCATGGATTTAATCATGACTGCAGTGCCTTCAGTAGCATAAAACCCGTATTGAAGGGAATATAACTCCTTGATCAGGGAAATAGATTCATCCTTATCCCTATCAGCAATGCTGAGAAGTAAATTACCTTTTGAGGGTAACATCAAGCCTGCTGCCAAGAGGGCTTTGGTTAAGGCAGCCTCAAAATTACGATCGACTCCCATGACCTCCCCTGTGGACTTCATTTCAGGTCCCAAATAATTATCTACCCCTGTCAATTTGGACATCGAAAAAACAGGAGCTTTTATACCCACTAGCCCTCGCCTTTTCCATAACCCTCCACTATACCCTTGTTCCTGTAATGTCATGCCAGTCATAATCTTCGTGGCGATATTAACAACAGGCAAGCCAGTCACCTTGGAGATAAAGGGGACAGTTCGGCTTGCGCGAGGATTTACCTCGAGCACATATATCGATGATAAGCCACTCTTCGACAAAATAACCAACTGAATGTTCAATAATCCTCTAGCCCCAAGAGCCAAACCAATTCTGGTGGTATAATCGACAATGGTATT
>JAYELD010000080.1 GCA_034717215.1 Caldisericota bacterium | reverse complement strand
TTCTGTGTAAATAATATCGTTTAGAACCATTGTCGCCATCTCTGATGCATACCGGTCTTTTTTCTGTTTGGAAACTTGCTTAAGACGTCTGATTCCCTGGGGGCCCATGTTTGCTAAACCGTATCCTAGAAGCTGGAGCACCGGATTCCCCTCTTTAAAACCATCGTACTTCATGGCTTTTGTCGTGGTTATTAAGTTTGTGATTGACATAAACTATTTTTTGCCTACATCTTCATTTGTTTGCATCAACCTAAAAAGCAAGAATGGTGCCAAGTGCAGGAAATGCTTTAATATGTTGAAAATAAATAAGATAACAATCTTACAGTTGTAAACTGCCTGCATTATTATGTTTAATAATTGAACATGGTAAATTTCGAATTTTAGCAACTTCTTGATAATAAATAAATTACGACCTAAAATAGTTTGATGTTCAAAAATTGAACATGTTAAGTTAATTTAAAATATGGAGATTTTTTTGTAAGAAAGAATTAATGAGGAAGGTTATGTTTCTTTAAGTTTCTTCTGTGTAAATAATATCGTTTAGAACCATTGTCGCCATCTCTGATGCATACCGGTCTTTTTTCTGTTTGGAAACTTGCTTAAGACGTCTGATTCCCTGGGGGCCCATGTTTGCTAAACCGTATCCTGAATTAAAGCGGACATGCCAGAAAGGAGAGAATAAACCATTGGTTAACGTGTCCAAAGCAGCCGGGCTTCTCAGATTTCCAAGACTTTTGATTGCCTGAGCTTTTACCTCCCATTCACTATCTGAAGAAAGCCGTAGTAGAATATCAACTGAATCTGGTATGAGCAAATTTCCAAGAGCTTTTGCAACTCTTATTCTAATTTCCTTATCTGGATGATCTGAGAAAGCTATTATATCTTTGTAAAGGGATTTAAGAGGGATGGTTCCAATCAGTTCAATCAACATCCCTAATTTTTCTATAGAAAGATGTTTTTTTAGACAATCCTTTATGAAATATTCTGCTTTTTCTCCCAAGCCAGACATAATATTAAGGTACGTATTTAAGTTTGGATCTGGATCATTTTCAAAAGTTTGAAATATAGAGGACAAAGCATCTGTGGTTGGTGCGCGGGACAGAGCATTTATAGCAGTTAATCTAACGATTGGTTTGTCGTTAAGAAGTTTGAGAATGTGGGCATTTTCTGAAGGACCAGCAAAATATACAAGAAGGCGTGTCGCTCTCAAGCGTTTTAGGACCCTTCTTGAGTAGATATCTTTTATACATTTTTCTTTCAGGCCATGATTGAAAATTATATTGAGCTGCTCGGTTCCTTGTCCTTTAATAATTTCTACATAATCAGTTATGACCTTACCCAGAACATCAGGGTAAGATTTATATTTATGTGCGACTTTGACAGAATATTCTGGTTTTAAAGACGATATCGCTTTTAGAATATCTTTTTCGATTTCTTCATAACGCTTTTTAAACCTTATTTCGAGATGTCGAAGAATAATTCTTCTTAAAACAATGAAAATAAAAAGCGCTATTGAGAATAAAAGGAGAATAATAAGACTGTATATTACTAAAATATCAGGCGGGATCATTTTATTTTGGTTTTCTTTTCTGCCTCGAATTTATCGAGTGTAACGTTTTGTTTAAATATCTTTTCACTTATTTCTTTCTTCTCCTCGAGGATTCTTGGCAGTCAATCATCATGTGTTTTAAATAATTAAAACTATTATTTGGAGATAATGTCAAATCTTTAGTTAAAATATTGGGGTCAGTTAAAATATTGGGGTCAGTTCTTTCATTATTACATTTTTTCGTATTATTCCAATAATTTCTTGAGCTCCTGTGGATGGTCAGCCAAAAGCTCCTTGATTT
>JAYELD010000079.1 GCA_034717215.1 Caldisericota bacterium | reverse complement strand
ATTCCATGTTATGACCCTGGGAGAGCAAAGTATCGATATTGCCAAAATTGGCATTTCCGATAATTTCTGATACACGATTCTGGCTCAACCCCACTGTTTTCTGAGATCTTTTCCTGAGCAGAAAAAGGGTCAAATCTTCATTTTTCACTTCTGTCAAAAATGAAGACCTGACCCTTCTGGTACTTCTAAGCTATGCCAGGCGGGTCTGTGGATTAAAAACAGGTGAATAGACTGGATTGACTTTTTCAAAACAAAACGGCAAATAGCAAGTATTATTCTTGCCATTTTGTTTAACCATGTACATTGCTCTATCAGCTATACATATCAATTCTTCCGGATCGCTCACATATTCAAAGTCACCATTATTAAGGGTGCTTACACCGAGGCTTATTGATACTGAAATCTCGATATCTCCGCAGAAAAAGAGGTGTCCCTCAATTTTTTTCCTGATTCTTTCAGCCAGCGCTACAGCTTCAGGGCCGCCCGTGTCTGACATGAGGACGACAAATTCTTCACCCCCAAAACGAACCAGCACATCTTCACTGCGGCACAAACCCTCCAAAACAGACGCTACTTCTTTGAGCAGCCTGTCGCCGGCAATATGCCCGTAGGCATCATTAATAGATTTAAAATCATCTATATCAATAAAAATAGAGGAGAGTGGAAAACCATACCTTCGCGCCCTGGCAAATTCTTCTCCAAGCCTTATCTGCAAATACCTTTTATTATAGATTCCCGTTGCAGCGTCAATAAAACTAATCTTTTTCAGCCTTTCTATTTCAGATTGAAGATTAAGATTTTCAATAAACAATTGTCTATTCTTTTCAGCAACATTATCACCGATTTCAAGCAACCGGTTGAAGAAACAAAATCCCTGATTAAACAACCCGTCTGATCCCTGCGCAGGCGAGATTAATTCCCCTGTATTTCTCATGGTAACATTCACTCCCCCTAAAAATATTTATCAAATAATTAAGCAAAACTCATGCCACCTTGTGAGGTCGGAGGACGGGGATTAGAAGATTAGAAGATTAGAAGGTTAGAAGATTAGAAGGTTAGAAGGTTAGAACTGCCCTTTACCCCCAAATATTTTATAGCTGTAAGAACAGTAAGTTACAAAATAAACAAGCAGAACATATATAAATCGTGCTTACAATAAAAACAATGACTTACAAATCATATGCCATAGTACTTTCGACTTGTGGGTAAAGGGCAGGGTTAGAAGGTTAGGAAATTAGGAAATAAAGACTGTTAGGATTAAAGCTATAGCCTACAGCCTAAATGCCTTCAGCCTATCTGTCTGTTTTACATTGCCAGAGCGGAAGGAATTATTTCTGCTTTTTCATATGCCTTTTCTTCGAGAAATAGCTTATTTTCTGTTATGGGATGTTGAACGGGATAATCCGGTTCAACAAGAACGACCTGTTTTGCAAGCATTTTTTTTGCATTGATCACAATGGGGGCTCTCAGGTTTGCCGTTACCTTGAACGGATCAGAACGGATCGTTACGACAGAAAACAAAACCGCATCCTCAGGCAATGCAATTTCAAGTAATTTCACTTCATCGTCAGATATTACCGGCTCGTAATCCGGTTTTACTGCAAAAGCATTCATAACAACAAAAGCGACCGAACCATCCTCAATGGACTGAAACCACCAGAAAGGAATCTTTTCATCCTGCATAAGGATCACATATCTTTTCAACTGATCAAAACCCAGCATCCCCCCTTTCATCTGAATAACCCTGGATTCATCAATATTTATATTTCCAAAGCGGGTGGTGGAAATTCTCATTAAACCTTCTCCTTTAGAAAACAGCCGCCACGTAGGACGGCTCTACCATCATTCCTCATTCT
>JAYELD010000078.1 GCA_034717215.1 Caldisericota bacterium | reverse complement strand
AATAATAAAAAATGGGCAGGTGTACACCTGCCAATTTAAAAAGTTATTTTTAATCTATTTATCCGCCGTATGTTATCGTTATTGTCCTTGTATCTGGATTCCAACCGACTTCATAGCCAAGAGATTCTGTTATAAATGTATTATCAAATAACTTAACTCAAAACTGTTATTTCAAGACCTAACATCTCTATCAATCTCTTATAGGGTAGCTACGAACGGGAAGGCAATTTGGGCGTGCGTAAGCGAGCCGTATAGCTTGTGTTAGGCGCTGTTTTGAGGAATTATCCTCTTTTTCGATCGCCACCAATATATAAGGAATAATATTCCAGGAAAAGCTACTATTATAATTAAAATGAAAGGGATGATGTTGTAGATGTTTTGAGTAATTGGCCAACGAATTAGGAATATTGGTATAATTGCAAGGCAGCAGAAAAAAAGATTAATTATTCCTCCTAATTTCTCCTTACGCCATGCTATACCTAATCCCAGAATTGCTAGAAGCATGAAAATTGGAGACAGATTTTCAATAAAAGGATAATTTTCGACAGCATACGGATCTGCTACTCCGGTTGTTATCCAATTTACCGTATAGCCGACGACCAGCACTAAAGCATATACAATAACAGGAATACTCCAAATTCGCGCAATCAAACGTATCGATTTTGTTACTCGATCACTGGCATGTTTAGTATTTGCCATAATTGTCCCTCCTCTCTATTTATACAAATTTTCGTCTAGCTTAAAATAACCGAACATGGTTCGTTTTTTCTTCCAAAATAGGAAATAATCCGAACCCGTTTTGTTTATCCACAACTATATCCGCAATACGGATATCCTCATACTTTTGGTGTATATCCGAAACTCAGTTGTTTGTATCCCAAATCAGATTTAACCATATCTTCATTTCTATGTTATATTCCCCTTTTTATTATATCCTCTTTACAAATATTTCCAAATTATTCTGGGAGTTTTGTAATAATTTTTTGAGGTTGTTGAGTGCCTTGCCTTTTCGGTATCTGAGTGTGGAGCGGTCGACGCCAAGCTTTTTTGAAAGTTAATGTACCGAGGTGTTGTTGAAATATAATTCGTAAAGGATTTTATAGTCCTTCTTTGCGAGTTTGCTCATTCCTCCATTTAAAAGTTTTTTAATGTGTTCCTGATTTAGCGTTTCCATCGCTGCATCGCCTCCCTTTCTTTATTAAAACTCAATTTGCTCCTCCTTATCGTCTTCCGCATAACACCTGAGGCTCATTTTATGCTTGTATTCATTCCGGGCGTACTTGTACATCTTTCTGTTTATCAACGCGTGGGACACTTTGAGAAGTTCCTCGTCCGTGAGTTTGCAGGCGTATCTTGCATAAACTTTTGAAAGGGCGAGTGCTCCTTCCTGAAACAAATCTTTCGGCTCTGTATTGAACATTTTAGCGTAGCGAATGGCAAGCTTTTTTGCCCTGCCCTTTTCTCCCAAGTACAGTTCTTCAAGCATCAAGGTCGTTATCCTTTTGGAACAGTTTTTCTTCCGTTCTTTTGACCGATGCTTTCTTCATTGCCTTTGCGTCGGATACCAGGATGAGCCTCTCCTTATTAAGCGCAGAGATAATGTTTTCACACTCCTTTAATATAGTTTCCATTTCTTCCATTGTTACCTCCTTATGATTTTTGTTTAAAGAATTTATTAACGCCTTGAGCTTTCCTACTCTCAAGGCGTTGCGATACAGATAAAATAGACTGCTTTGTTGCTTCCTTGCCATAATTTTCCTCCTTTTTTATAAATAAAAGCCCACTATATCGAATCGACTATAGCGGACTGATGCCGTTTTAGCCGATTATTTAACGCGATCGCAATAGGGCACAAATCATCGCGGAAGTCTTTCGACTTCAACTCCTTAAAATAAAAAAACCCGCGCTTCAACTTAAAGCACAGGGATATCCCTCGCTTTAGCATCCATTTTATCCGTACGGAAAGGTTGGAGCAAGTTGAAGCTTAAATCCTCACCTTTAATGCATAATTTTTCTATATTTTATAAAAAATATTATGGCAAAAAAATTAATTTTGTCAATGCAGCACACGCGTCAGCATATACAAACTCTATGGTTCATGCCGTTTCAGGAACTGGCATTTTTATATTTTGGAAAGAAAGGTCTTCTCCCTGTATATAAATATGCAGAGGGGGGAGAAAAAGGGCGAGATTCCGGATCAAGCCCGAAATGACTCTTTTTCTCTGTCACTGCGATGTCTTGGAGGATAATCAATCATCTATCTTCTGCCTCTTAATATTTTAATTAACAAGAATAATATCAACACAAAAAATCCCACAATGATGTATAGTAAATTCCGGGATATACTTTCTGGCAACATCTGGCGTATATTATCTGGCAACATTTGATATATATTGTCTGATAATATTGGACACATACTTTTTAATTTTTCTACTGCAGCTATTGTTATTTTACGGACTTCCACTGAAATGTAGTTAATAAAGGGATTGTCTATAAAATCCTTGAATTTATCAAGCCATTCACTTCCTGGCGTAGAATCCAAGAAATGGTCCTCTTCAGTTGACCACCAGAAGTTATCTTTTGAGGCAGGACTGATTGCAGTTACTGTTTTCCCTTTAACAGCCACAGAATCGTTAGCGGATAGGATAGTTCCT
Source organism: Caldisericota bacterium (assembly GCA_034717215.1). Classification (NCBI taxonomy): domain Bacteria; kingdom Pseudomonadati; phylum Caldisericota; species Caldisericota bacterium. The sequence goes on along the minus strand of JAYELD010000078.1, from coordinate 35,059 downwards.
TCTTCAGTAGTGTTAGGAGTGTCCATAACAAGTTCACCTTCCAGGCAATGAACCTCTATATTTTCTCCGGCAGTAATAGCAAATTCTGTACCTTGTCCGGTAACTACGGCCTGAGGGCTATACTTCCACCATTCCCCATCTTCGGATCTCTTAATATTTACGGGCACGGTAAAGTGACCATCCTTCCTGCTTCTGAATGTGGCACTCCCTTTCCAGAGACGGACTTCTACCAGTTGGGGAGATAAGTAACCTAGGAATATCTCACTATCCGGGTCTAAGAATATGATTCCCCAAGGAGAGTCGTTTATCGTTAGGTGTACAATCGCTTTTGAGTCCTGACCGGTTCGCAAGCTCTGCCAGGAATCAATCTTCGTGGGGGAGGAAGCCAGTTTAGTCTCATCTAGGTAAACATCCCCCTCATATTTATAGACTTCTGCATGCGAACCTTTCAATGGCGGCTTGTAAATGTCCTGGGTAAGCCAGCTTTTTACCCGATCCCATGTTTTAAGATACTCGGTGATGGCTACATCCGGGACACCGGGGATATCAGGAGAATGCTTTACATCAAATTCAAGTACACTGTCTACGCCATTCAGATAAGCTGATGCCGCACTGACTACCCAGTCATCAGAATATCCATATATATTACCATATTGTATATTAGAATTGAGCTGAGCTCCGGTTTTTTCACCGCTATTGAGTGTTTTCATAAACGAACTCTGGGAATGAAGTTGCCCTGCAGGGATCTTGTGCGTCTCGTACCATCCTGTAGCAACATTTCCTATCACCTTTTTGGTCCAGGAAACACCATGATTCGGCGTACCAACCATTATCAGCTTTCTCACATCCTCGGGATAATCCGTGAGGCCATGAGTATAGTAGCGGGCAATTAAACCTCCCATGCTATGCCCTACCACATCTACCTTCGCCATCTTGATGTTGGAGTTGGCATAGTCAATCTGTTGCTTTCGAATGTCATTCTTTAATATCAGTGATAATCCTTCAATAGACTGGCCTGTGGCACCATAATTACCCATATAGGGATCGAACTTCTCCCCGCGCAAGTAAGTGGACATCTTTCCCCATGTAGTTGAAGCGCCGAGAAATCCATGCACCAGCATTACCGGAGGACGGCAAACTAGGATCTTCCCCTCTATCTTCCCTTCCTGCTCGCTGGCATCTGTGTAGGTGAAAGTTAGTGGAACTTCAGCGACCCATGTCCTGGAATTTGATTGATGCACATCTAAGTTCTGGGTAAGCTGGTTCTTTGTGAGATAATCTGGCGGATAATATGTAATCTCAGCCATTCCGGCAGAATCCAGTGTAATACTGCCCAGGAAGTTTATCGCATCTCCCTTAAGCTCGCCAACATCTAGTCTGCCAACCTTCACATCACTACATCCCGGCAGGGAAATGGAAATGCGAAGAGAACTAACTCCATCTGCAGTAATACCTATAAAGGGTTCCCCGGTCACGTGGTTTTCTTCTAACTGAATGCTAATTTCTCCCACGGCAAAGCTCGTGTTCTTGCTTGTGTTGGGATAGTCGGATTTAGATGCCGTAGCCTTAACCGTATATATGCCCTGAGAAATGTTATCAGGAAGCGGATATTCACATCTATACTTTCCCGATGAATCGGTAGTTGGGGTAAGCTTTGTGCCGTTGACGTCAATGGCTACGGTAGCACCAGTCAACTCACCCTGTGTATCCGAGACACTACCATGGATGATTATTGTTTCCCCAGCAGAATAAGCTTTCTTGTCTGTGGAAACAGTTAAACTCATCTCTTTAACAATAGCGCAGCCATTTTCATCCACAGCAACTCCAGCAGACGTATTGGGGCACTGGTCTATGTCGTCTGAAACTCCATCTCCATCCGAATCTTGTGTAGTCCCACCTCCCCTAGCTATGAGGCCACGCCCCACTGCGCGGGAATACAGTATTTCCGCACCAAGTTTTACAGGTTTGTTAGTGGCATCAACATAAAATGTAAACCGGCCAGACTGCCATATAAGAGCAGATAGCCCCTGCTCCTGTTGAAACATTGTACATATCCCTACAGGATATCCATGAAAGCTTGTGGAGCGATAACCCGTCTCTAATTGGGTCTCGAGGTAACCTGCTGCTTCGCTCTCTGTACTCCATCGGCATATCTCCAGCTTATACTCCCAAAATGAGTCTCCCTTAATTTCCTGCACACCCTGGTGACAGCACCCCCCTTCACACCACCACTCGCGGTGGACATATGTGCTGCCGTACCAACCTATTTCGCGCTGACCCGCTAGCTGGTCAGCTGCATCCTTCAGTACCTGTTCCATGACCTCCTCCTGATTACCACTCTGGGCCGTTTCAGATACATGAACTAAAGAAATTAAACAGAAACATATAACTAAAGTTATTATCAAAATTTTTTTAATTTTATTTGTCATTTTTTACCTCCTTTCATTAGTATTAATTTTCTATTTATGTTTTTATCTTAGGCGTCCCGAAGGATTGCGTATAACTTGGTTATATTCGCAGTTAACTGCGAATATCCTTCCAATTTGGTGCTATAGCTAAACTTTGGATATTCTTCTTTCCCAATGCTACATCCCTGTTCAAATTTTTTATTTCTTGCCTCCTTTAATGAAAAATACTTAATTCAGTTATGTAGTAATACTTAAAACCTTTTTGTCAAGTTCTATTTTTATCTTCAAAATTTATCCCCTGTATGTAATCGTTATTGTCCTTGTATCGTTGTCCCAGCCTACATCACAGCCAAGAGATTCTGCAACAAATCTCAGAGGCAACATCGTTCTATCATTTATTATAATTGGTTTCACACCATGATTGTTTGGGTCAATGTATACTTCATTGCCGTTTATTCTTGCTTTTGGACTATCTATCCATAGTTCTATTGTTGTATGGTTAAAATTGATTGTTACCTTTCTTTCTGTTCCATCCCATTCAATTGTTCCACCAAGAGCTTCAACTATTACTCTAATGGGTACAACCGTTCTTGACCACTCAGGAATGATAACAGGTTTTGTACCTCTGCCAGGATCTATTCCCTGAGAAACACCGTTTACAGTCATCGTTGGATTGTCAGGCCAAAGCGTGATAATAATTTTTGGAGCAAGTTTTTTGTATACTGCACTAACTTCATTAGAAGGTTCAGAGTAATTTGCAGGCGATTGATTATCAAATGCTTTTACATAGTAGTAATACGTTGTACCTGAAATAACATTTGTATCTGCATAGATTGTTGTAGAAATATCTACTATCCCTATTGGCGTTGCTAACTCATTACTTGAAGTTGTTCCTTTGTAGATTGCATAACCTGCAATGGGGTATGTACTCTGAGTAGAAGCAAACCATGTGAGAGTAATAGAAGAAGAGGAAACAGTTGTCTGAAGATTTGGAGGGCTGGAAGGAGAGCAGATACATTTAAAAACACCACCACCTCTTGTTCCCGCATAAGCATTATTGTTTGAGTCAATAACAAGAGAGTTAATATATGTATTTGTCAGCCCGTTGTTTATTTCTGCCCAGTTTGCACCATCGATGGATTTAAAAGCACCGCCTCTTGTTCCTGCATAAATAGTATTGTTTGAGTCAATAGTAAGAGAGTAAACCGTTCTGCCATACAAACCATTATTTATCTCCTCCCAATGACAGGTAGAAGAATCTGCTTGAGCAATGTTTGTTTGAAAGAGAACAGCAGGCGAAATAGATAATACCATTATCGTAAAGACGATTAATCCAACCAAGATTTTTTTCATTTTGCACCTCCCCTCTTTTTATATTTTATCCTTAACATAAATATTTCCAAATTATTTTTGGAGTTTTATAATGATTTTTGAGGTTGTTGAGTACTTATCATAAAAAAAGGCAGGCTATATAGATTAGAATGGGGTTCATATGCATGTAGTTATTTCGCGGCAAGAAAGATGTCTTGGTCAAGACAAAGGATTTCCTAATATTTAAAAATGGATTATAATACATCAGGCAAAAGTTAAAAAGATTAAAAACGCAAAGACAGGTATAGTTTTAAGAAGAGTATTTGTTATTTGAGAATTATGAAAATTATTTAGTGGAGGTAAACATGTATTATCTTTCAAGAGAATTTACGTTTGATGCGGCACATAAAATTATAGATTATCAGGGAAAATGTGAAAAGTTGCACGGGCATACATACCGACTTAAAGTAACAGTCGTAGGGAAACTTGGGGATAACGAAATGGTTATCGACTTTGCGGTTATCAAAAAAATTGTGAATGAAATGATTATAGACAAATTAGACCATGGTTACCTTAATGATTTGTTTCCAAATTCTACAACTGAGATTGTTACACGCTGGATTTATACAACGCTTTTACCGGTGTTTAAAAAATATGGCTGTACTATGTACGAGGTAAGCCTATCGGAAGGTGCAAATAATACGGTTACATTTAGAGGAGATAGTGATGAAAGACATACAGAATGAGAAGGATACAAGGAACATCCCCCTGGATAAGGTGGGAGTTAACAGTATCTTTTATCCGATACAAGTCTTAGACAAAGAAAATAAGCATCAGCACACTGTCGCAAGAATTAATATGTATGTGAATCTTCCCAAAGAATTCAGGGGGACACATATGAGCAGGTTTATAGAAGTATTGGATGAACATCAAAACAATATGAGTATACGTAATCTTGAACAAATCCTGGATGATATGAAAACTAAATTAGATGCCAATGCAGCGCATATTGAGGTAAGATTTCCATACTTTATTTTCAAAAAGGCACCGATTTCAAAAATTAAGAGCTTTATGAATTATGACTGCGCATTTATTGCGTCTAAGAAAGAAAAATTTGACTTTATGTTAGAAGTGAATACTCCTGTGCACAATTTGTGTCCTTGTTCCAAGGAGATTAGCGATGTCAGCGCACATAATCAGAGGGGACTTGCAAAAGTGCAAATCAGGATGAATAAGCTGGTTTGGATTGAAGAGGTTGTCGAAATATCTGAGCAGTCAGCAAGTGCCCCGGTTTATTCGCTCCTGAAGAGAAAAGATGAAAAATATATTACAGAAACTGCTTATGCTCATCCACGATTTGTAGAGGATTTGGTAAGAAGCATTTCGATTGGATTAGATCAAGACCAGCGTATTACATTTTATTCTGTGGAAGCAGTAAATTTTGAAAGCATACATAACCATAATGCATATGCATCTTATAAAAAAGATAAGCGATTAAATAAATAAATACATTGAAAAATCTTTAAAATCTGTTAAAATTTAAAAAATAGTTTGGGGTGCCGAAAAGATTGTTTGAGTAGGCTGAGAGAAGTTTGACTTCAACCCATTGAACCTGATGTAGGTAATCCTACCGGAGGGAAGCGTTATGAAAAGTGCATTACATAGAAAAAGTTTTGAGGGAGTTCAATTAAATAGAATATTAAAATTCTGTTTACCTATTGTTTTTCTTACCATATTTTTTTATCTGCCTTTATTTAATATTACAAAGACTGCATTTTTTTCAGAATCTAATAAGTTTACTTTGGATAATTTTTACACAATATTTACAAGGCCCTATACGTTAAAAGTGTTATCTTTTACGTTCAAAGAAGCTTTTATTAGCGCACTTTTTACATTGCTTATAGGTTTTCCTGGTGCGTATATTATCTCTCATTACGATTTCAAGGGCAAAGGGTTTCTTGTTTCTCTTACGACTGTTCCTTTTGTGCTTCCTTCCGTTCTTGTTGCTCTTGGTTTTATTACCTTATTTGGCACCAGCGGATTTGTCAATCAAATATTGATGGGAGTGTTTCATTTAAGCCATCCAATTTCGCTTCTGTATTCATTTACGGGAATTATATTAGTGCATGTTTTTTATAATTTTCCAATTGTAGTACGGATTATTGGAGCTGACTGGGAAGGAATATCGGAAGAATATAAATTTGCTGCAGAAAGCATGGGTTCTTCCCGATTTGCTGTTTTTACTAAAGTTATTATTCCTTTACTTCTTCCGGCAATTATTGCAAGTTTTTCTCTTGTTTTTGTGTTTTGTTTCTTAAGTTTTGTCATCATTCTCACCATAGGTGGAGCCCGTTTTGCAACGATCGAAGTTTCAATATATACGTACTATAATATGTTTTCTGATTTTAAGATGGGTAGTGCACTTGCTTTGTTTCAAGGAGTATTTTCTTTATTGTTTATGTATGTGTATCTTTGGAGTGGTAACTTAATAAAAAAAGGCACTTTGAAAAGAGGCATAGCTAAAAAGAAGAATATTGTTAAAAATAAAACAACTTTATCATTGTCTTTGACTTATCTTATTTTTGTAGTGATGCTCATCATTGCACCAATCACCGTGATATTTATTTCTGCTTTTCGCAATCCCTTAACCGGTGCGTTTACTTTATCGAATTTTGCAGGGCTTATGAGCAGCAAATATAATTATATTACCGGAGTTCTTCCTATCCATGTAATCGGAAATAGCCTTATATTTGCGGGCATAACAGTAATTTTTTCAATTATATTTGCTTTACTTATTACATATGGGTTACGAGGTAAGTTTATTGGTAAAAACATTCTTCTTACTTTATTTATGTTGCCTCTTGCGATTTCACCTATTACAATTGCTCTCTCTTACATCATCTCTTTTCAAGGGCACCCTGCTTTGCTTAATAGCTGGATAATTATACCGATAGCTCATACTCTTATTGCTTTGCCATTTACAGTACGCGCTCTCCTCCCCATGATAGAAACAACATCTGCTTCATATGTATTTGTCGCTGAAAGTTTAGGCATGAGCAGATTGAAAGCATTCTTCTCAGTGGATCTGAATTTGATTCGTCCTGCTTTGATAGCTTCTGCAGTATTTTCTTTTGCAATTTCAATGGGAGAATTTGGTGCCGCATATATGTTATATAAACCATCCTTTACAACAATGCCTATCGCACTGTTCAGGTTTCTTTCAGGAAGACACTTTGGAATAGCGTCAGCTATGGGGGCTTTACTTGCACTTGCCAGCTTAGTTGCATTTATTCTCATTGATAAACTAAAAAAAGAGGTACCGATAATATGAAAAAAATTGATTTAATTGGGATAAAGAAGAGATACCCGGGATTTTCTTTGAATGTAGATTTTGATGTGGCGAGTGGAGAGTTTATATCTATTTTAGGGCCATCAGGTTCCGGGAAAACTACAGTCTTGCATATTATTGCAGGTTTTATCCGCCAGGACCGTGGCAAAATTTTAAAGGATGGGATTGATATTTCTTTTTTACCAACTAGCAATAGGAATATAGGAGTAGTTTTTCAGGATTATGCACTTTTCCCTTACCTTTCTGTATATTCCAATATAGCCTTTGGATTGAAAATAAAGCATTTTGAGAGCAAAAAAATAAAAGAAACAATATTTAATATAGCAGAGCAATTCGGCATCACGCACATATTGAATAAATATCCTGATATGATATCTGGCGGAGAAAAGCAGCGCGTTGCTGTTGCTCGAGCAATGGTGGTTAAACCTGATGTGCTTCTTATGGATGAACCTCTTTCATCACTGGATGCAAAGATCAGAGAAAGATTGATGGAAGAATTAAAAGAGTTCCATCAAAGATTTAACACCACTATTATATACGTGACTCATGATCAGGCAGAAGCTATGTATCTTGCCGAGCGAATTGTATTAATGAATAATGGCAGAATTGACCAGACTGACACACCTGTGAATTTGTATGAGCATCCGAAAACAGTGTTTGCAAGGGAGTTTATTGGCAAGATAAATCGGTTAGTAGTTAACGGGGAAATAAAATATATACGACCGGAAGAGATTGTTATGAGCCGCAGTGGAAAATTTGAAGGAACTGTCGAGAAGATTGTGTATTTAGACAGTGGGGTTGAAATGTATGTCAAGATGCAGGATAACCGTATCCTTGTACGAGAATTTTTGAGGAATGTAAAGGAAATAAAACCTGGTGATGTAATAAGATTTGATTTGGAAGGAGGTGATTAGATGGCAATTGCCGAGTTTAGCGTATTACCTGTTATACCCGAAGAGCAGGTAAATGAGATTGTCGAAAAAGCAATACAGGTAGTGATTGATTCGGGTTTGAAATATGAGGTGGAAGCAAATAGTACAACAGTTGAAGGCGATTTAGAGCAATTACTTGATGTGATTAAGCAAGCGCACATAACTGCAAGAGAACAAGGATCAGGGCGAGTTATTACAGTTATTAAAATTGATGATAAAAAGGGCGGAATTACAATAAAAGAAAAAGTAAAGAAATTCAGAAAGGAGGCATAATTCATGAAGAGGATAATTGTTTTATTTCTTGTTATTTTATTGTTTTCAGGTGGATTAATCGGATGCAAACAGAAGGAAAGTGTAGAGGAGACACTCACCATTTATTCTTACGATAGTTTTGTCTCGTATGGATTACCTGACGCAACGAATAAATTATTTGAAGAAAAATATAATTGTAAAATAGAATATAGAACTTTTGGTGGTGTTGGGGCAACATTGAACAGGTTAATTCTGGAAAAGAATAATCCCCAGGCCGATTTATTTGTTGGTTTAAATATGAATAATTTAGCGAAGGCATTGAAAGAAGAAATTTTTATTCCATACCGTCCTGAGAACTACAAGGTGATACCAGAAGAATACAGAATTGATAAAAATTGGAGAGTCACTCCTTTTGATGGCCCGAATTCACTTGCAATTATTTATGATTCGGAAGTGATAAAAAAGCCTCCGCAAAGTTTCGAAGATTTGCTCAAGCCGGAATATAAAGGGAAGCTGATATTGGAAGATCCTCGTTCTTCTTCTCCTGGCATGGGATTTTTACTCTGGACCATAGCAGTTTATGGCGAGGACTATTACATAGATTATTGGGAGAAACTGAAACCAACTATTTTTCATATATATCCTGATTGGACTTCTGCTTTTGATACTGCTTTCGTTCAAAATAAAGAGGCGCCAATGGTGTTGAGTTACGATGTTGATCCGGCATATTTCTATTATGAAGATGAAGTGACACGATATAAGGCAGTGCTCCCGGAAGAAGGTGGCTGGCTGCAATTGGAATTTGTAGGAATAGTAAAAGGCGGCAAACATCAAGAACTTGCCCAACAGTACATAGAGTTTATGCTTAGGAATGAATTTCAAGAAAACCTTCCATTATACCAATGGGCATTTCCTATTGATACGTCAATACAACTCCCGGAATGCTATAGCTACGCAGTAACTGCAGATAAGTATATTACTCTTCCTGCCGAGGATATTGCAAATAAAAGCCAAATATGGCTGGAAAAATGGATTGAAATGATTATTGGTGACTGAATATTTTATTAATTTGATTGCAGGAGCGAATTAAAGTAAAAGAGAACATCTTTTCGATGTTCTCTTTTCTTGTACATATTCCTTGAAAATATTATTTTTATAGTTATGATATAATTAAATTAATATTGGTGTAAGCTAGGAGGATGTTATGAGTAGAATCATTTATTTGGATCATGCGGCGACTACCCCGGTTGATAAAAGGGTATTTAAAAAAATGAAACCATATTTTACAGAGTTATTTGCAAATCCAGCAACACGGTGGACCTCTTCAATCAGCAAGAAAGTGGACGAAGCAATAGAAGAAGCTCGAAAAAATGTTGCTGTTCTTATCAATGCATTGCCTGAAGAAATTATTTTTACATCTGGGGGCACAGAATCAGATAATACAGCGCTAAAGGGCGTTGCATTTGCAAACAAGGACAAAGGAAACGAAATTATAACAACACCAATAGAGCATGAAGCAGTATTAAAAACCGCAGAGAGTTTGCAAGATTTTGGTTTTGTCATTAAATATGTTCCGGTGGATCGTGAAGGTTTTATTGATCCTGACGATGTAAAAAAGCTAATTACATCCAAAACGATACTGGTTTCTATAATGCATGCAAATAATGAAATTGGAACTATCGAACCGATTCGTGAGATAGGAGCAATATGCAGAGAAAAAAATGTCCTCTTTCACACTGATGCAGTGCAAACTATTGCTCATCTCCCTGTTGATGTCGAGCAGATGAATATTGATCTGTTGAGCCTCTCCTCTCACAAATTTTATGGCCCAAAAGGTGTCGGTGCATTGTATATACGGGAAGGTGTCCCAATTGCGCCATATATGGATGGAGGCGGACAGGAACGAGGATTTAGGTCAGGAACTCTCAACTCGGTGGGAATTATTGGATTGGGAGAAGCAGCAAAATTAGGAAAAGAAGAACAGAAGCAAAGGGAAAATCATATTGCAAAACTTAGAGATATTTTTTTGGCAAGGATATTGGAAGAAATTTCAGCTGTTTACTTAAACGGCCCAGAAGGCGACAGAAGACTTCCCGGCAATATCAGTATTATTATTCCGGGCATAAGAAATGAACCTCTTCTTGTTATTCTTAATGAGAAGGGAATTATTGCAGGTGGCGGATCTGCTTGTTCTGCTAGCAAAACGAATCCTTCTCACGTGCTTCAAGCAATTGGTATTCCAGAGGAAGATATATTCAGTGTTGTACGCATTACAATTGGAAAGGATAATAAACAAGAAGATATTGATTTTGTAGTGAAAAATATTAAAGAAGTAACAAATCAATTGAGGGCTTTGAGTCCATTCTGGAGGAAATAGATGTATCCAAAAATTGTAAGAGAACATTTTACTCATCCTAAAAATGTCGGAAAAATCAAAAATCCTACTGTAATTGGAAGTTATTCACTGCCAAATTTGGCAAAGGCCATTTTCTATTTTCTCATAGAGGACGGGATTATTAAAGACATTAAATATCAAATCACAGGTTGCCCTTTTGCAATAGCAGTATGCTCTATTTTAAGTGAATATGCTAAGGAGAAAAATGTGGAAGAGCTTAAAAATATTAAATTAGAGACATTAGAACAGTTTTTTGAGATTCCTGAGGAGAAGGAAGAATGCATAAATTTGTCCTTAAAAGCTTTTCTTGATGGAGTTAAAGCTGCATAATCATTGCATAAAATAGTGTAACTCGCGTAATATGTGAATTATGTAGTACTGCTTACTGCTGCTAAAATATTTAAAAATTTTAGTCATTACATTTGTATTAATTCAATTTATCCAACGAACTTTCTGCATAAATGACGCGTTCAAGCATGTCTTTACTCCTTACAATAAATTACTTGAAAATATTATTTTTATAGTTATAATTTTTTAAAAAATAAAGGAGGCAAAATAAGCGAATTTTTAGAAGGCAAGGAATTGTCATCATCCAAAGAGTGTTTATATTGTTGAAAAGATACTTCTTGGTTTTAAGAGCGGCAAAAGAAATTATGCAGATTTTTGGCTTGAAATAAATAGTAGATTTGTATATATTAGATATTACGCAGTGAGAAATGGAGAAGAAAAGTATTTAGGTACATTAGAGGTTGCACGTGATGTGACTGAGATGAGAAATCTTTCAAGTGAAAAAAGAATTTATTCAGAGGAGTAAGGAGGCTGATATGGCAAAAAAGCAAGAAATTATTGAAGCATTAAAAAATGTGTATGACCCGGAAATACCAGTAAGCGTTGTGGACTTAGGTTTAATTTATGACATTAAAGTAGACGAAGACAATGGAACTGTATTTGTTAAAATGACACTTACCGCTCCGGGGTGTCCAATGGCGTCTTTTATAATAAGAGATGTAGAAATGGTTATTCAAGAGCTTGAAGGAGTAAAGGAAGTTAAAGTGGAGCTCACATATGATCCGCCATGGAGCCCAGATTTGATGAGCAGTGATGCAAAGAAAAATTTAGGGTACGAATAGAGAGGTAATTATGAAAGTTTATTTAGACAATGCAGCTTCTACAAAAATGGACAAACGAGTAGTAGAAGCTATGATTCCGTTTTTTCTTGAAAAATATGCTGTACCTTCTTCTCAGTTTGCTCACACCTATGGACTTGAGGTAAAGGATGCAGTTGATGAGGCAAGAGCATCTTTTGCTGAACGAATAGGAGGAAAGTATCCTGAAGAGATTATATTTACTTCAGGTGGAACTGAAGCAAATAATCTTGCTATTAAGGGAGTTGCCTATGCGAATATGGACAAAGGGAAACACCTCATAACAACACAGGTAGAGCACAATTCTGTTCTTAATTCGTTTAAGCGGCTGGAAGAAGAAGGCTTTGAGGTATCATATCTTCCAGTGAATAAAGATGGTATTGTTGACATGGATGTACTAACGCGTTGCATTAAGAAGGAAACAGCGTTAATCTCAGTTCAATATGGAAACCATGAGACAGGAGCAGTCCAGGATATCAGGGAAATTGCAAAACTATCAAAGGAAAAGGGAATACTATTTCATACAGATGCTGCAATTGCCTGGCCGTATTTGTCAATAGATGCGTATAGTTGGGGGATAGACCTTATTACGTTGTCTCCCCATAAATTTTATGGTCCAAAAGGTATTGGAATACTGTTCGTTAGAAAAGGAACAAAGATTAAAAAAGTGTTGGATGGCGGATTTAATGAATTTAATTTAAGACCCGGAACGGAAAATACACCTGCAATTATCGGTGCGCAAAAAGCAGCAGAGATATTTAGCAGGGAGGATGTTGATAAAATTCTATTACTCAAAAAACGTTTGATTGCAGGAATAGAAACGACCATTAAGGATGTAGAATATAACGGCTCAAAAGAGCATTCCATATCACATATTGTTAATTTAACTTTTAGATATATTGAAGGCGAGGCTATTTCTCTTCGCTTAGATTTTGAAGGAATCGCTGTGACAACAGGGTCTGCCTGTTATAGCAGAAATCTACAGGCCAGCTACATACTTCTGGCAATGGGGAAAAACCATGAACAAGCCCATGGTTCAATTCGGTTTTCTCTGTCAAAGTATAATACAGAAGATGAAATCGATTATACTATTCAGAAAGTAAGAGAAGTAGTTGACGACCTGCGGAAACTTAGTCCGTTGGGAGAGGAGGATGAAGAATAGTGCCAGTTCCGTATACAAAATTAGTGATTGAACATTTTAAACACCCACATAATGTTGGGAAGATTAAAAATGCAGATGTAAAAGTGACAGAGGGAAGTCCGGCGTGTGGGGATATGCTCACTCTCTATCTAAAAGTGGATCCAGAGACTCATAGAATAGAAGATATTAAATTTCAGTCATTTGGTTGTGCATCTAATATAGCGACAGGGTCGATACTCACAGATATTGTAAAAGGTAAAAAAATTGAGGAAGCAGCAAAAATTACCTGGAAAGATGCTGTGGAGGCATTAGGGGGATTACCAACTGTAAAGATTCATTGCTCGGTGTTAGCTGCTGATGCTTTACATTCAGCCGTGGAAATTTATATGGAGAAAGAAGGACTTGTAAAGAAAAAAACACCAACGACAAAAGAAATTGTTATGTCAAAATTATCACATGTTGTAGATCCACTAACGGGCATTGATGTTGTCCGGTCGGGTCTGATAAAAACTATTCACATTAAAGATGGTGCTCTGACAGTGATTCTCGATTTGCCTAAAGATCATCAATTTGCAAAAAATATAGAAGAAGAAATTTTGGAAAGGCTGGAGCATTTGTGGGATGTTACGGAAGTAAAAGTAATTTTTGAAGGTTAAAGAGTGTACTGCGAAATTGTTTTGAAGTTTTAGAAAAAATGAAAGTGAAAGTGAAATTATATGGTAATTTTTTAAAGTATGGTCCCGAGGAAAGCTATATTACACTTCCAGAAAAGTCAACTGTAAAGACAGTTGTAGAGAAACTGGGGATTAAGGAGCTAAACTACATGATGATATTAGTAAATACTAAGAGAAGCTGGTTTACTGACAGGGTTAAAGACGGCGACACTGTGCACATCTTTTCTCCTGTTGGAGGAGGATAGCTTGGATATTTATATTTGGCTATCCAACACTTTGCATAGAGAATAGAAGAAACATTATTCTTTCGATAAAAAGAATTAATCAAAAGGAGGTGGCATATATATGGCAAAGATGGAAACAATGGAAGGTGATACATATGCATGTTGTAAGAGAATTATTTTCCGCAATAAGAGCAGATTTGGAAATGTTCATGCAAAACGATTTTTCCACGAAATCAAAACGTGAAATCATTCTTTTTTCTACCTCATTTCGAGGGTTAGTATATTACCGAATATATCACAGTCTATATGAAAAAGGACATAAATTTATCGCAATGTATCTGTACTGCCAGGCAAAAAGAAAATATGGAATGGATATTTACCCAATGGCTAAAATTGAACCAGGTATTATAATTGACCATGGCATGGGCGTAGTGATTGGGTCAACGGCTTTTGTTGGAAAAGGAACAATTCTTTACCACGGAGTGACGCTTGGTTCTAAAAAAATAGAAAGAGGTAAAAGACATCCAATCGTGGGACGAAACGTATTTGTGGGGAATCAGGCATCTATTTTAGGCAGTGTAAAAGTAGGGGACAATGCCGTAATTGGGGCTCATAGCGTAGTGTTAACGGACATACCTCCTCATGCGACTGTGGTGGGAATTCCTGCAAGGGTTATAAAAATAGAGGGAAAAAATGTATAAAACAATATTAAACAGTATAGGAAATACTCCGATAATTCAGCTTAAAAATGCCTCAAGTATATTTTTAAAGCTCGAGTTTTTAAATCCAATGGGTAGTATAAAGGATAGAATTGCTTTTTTTATGATCTGTGATGCTTTGCAGAAAAATCTCATAAAGGCAGGTAGCACAATTGTTGAGCCTACCTCAGGGAATACGGGTATTGGTCTGGCATTTGTTGGAAGATTTTATGATTTGAATGTTATTTTAACAATGCCGGATTCAATGAGCATTGAACGGCAAAAAATTATGAGTGCGCTGGGAGCAAAACTTTTCTTGACTGAAAAATCAAAAGGGATGAAAGGCGCAATAGAAAAAGCAGAAGAGTTTATCAGGGAAGGGGCTTTAATGCTCGATCAGTTTAAAAATCCAGCCAATGCCTTAGCGCATGAGATGACTACTGCTCCCGAAATTCTCAAAGAAATGAGGTATAAAGTAGATGCATTTGTTGCAGGAGTGGGCACTGGTGGGACAATTACCGGAGTGGGAAGAGCGCTGAAAAAATTTAATAAAAATATTAGGATCGTCGCGGTAGAACCTATTCAATCGGCGGTTCTTTCAGGAGGAAAACCGTACACGCACACGATAGAGGGTATTGGCGCTGGTTTTGTACCTGATTTGCTTGATAGAGACATACTTGATGAAATTATCACAGTTGATCAGGACGATGCAAGAGAAGAGGCACGGAGGCTTGCCAGTGAAGAAGGAATTTTTGCAGGTCCATCAACTGGCGCAAATGTACTAGCTGCAAAAATAATTTTTAAAAGATATAATCTTAAACGAGTCGTGACAATTGCCCCGGACCGAGGCGAGCGATATTTTTCTAAGAAATTATTTTGATTTCTTCTTAAGCAGTATTTATATAGTTTAGAAGTTCAATTTGCAGCAAATCGCTTGAGGCAAAACGCAGAATTATTTGAATAATAAAGTATAATATTTTGTTTGCCATGGCAAAGTGTGAAGTAAGTTTTTTTTGAAAATTGACAATTTTTTAATGTGCGCAGATTATTATAATGAACCAGTAATTTTAAAGAAAAAACGCGAGCACCTGTACAGCAGGTGGGTACATGTAATGAAGGGTTTTGTGAGTATGATTAAATCATCTGTTTCGTGTTTGACTATTTTAAAATTTACTGTTAAGATAGTGTGATAAATTAACATAAATAAATGTTTAAAGAAGCGCGAAAAGAATGATAAGAGAATTAGATAGACATGGAGGTGGGGAAAATACGGCATGATAGCTCAAATATTTGCTAGTTCGAATTATTATTTTAATCCATATGCCATTCCGGTAATGGTCACTGCCGTTATTTTGTTCATATTTGGAGTAGTTTCTTTGTTTCTGGGTGTAAGGAGTAAGACGAATTCTTCTTTTTTTCTTGTTGCTTTGACTCTTTTTATATGGGTTTCCGGAACATCTATATTGTATGTAACTCAAAATCCAGAACTTGCTCTATTTTTTTATAAACGTTATACTTTTTTGGGCTTAGTTCTGATTCCTCCCAGTGCTTATTTGCTAATTTTATCACTTTTTCACAAGTTAAGGAAGAAAAAGTGGCTGGTTTTGGTAAATTATATTATAATGCTTCTTTTTTATTTTATAGCAAATACGACAGATTTAATGTTTATTGGTGTGAGGAAACATTTCTGGGGATATTCTATTCAGTATGACCGGGCTGGGCTTTACCTTTTGGTTGTTTTTGCTTTTCTTTTACTTCTGACTTTATATTATTATGTTCGAGTAAACAGAGCTGTTTTGATCAGCAAAACTCAAAGAAAACTGTTTTTATTCAGTTACTTGGTGGGTTGTGTTACTCTGGTAGATATTTTGCCTGCTTTTGGCTTTGAGGTTTATCCGTTTGGATATATTACTATTTTAATATTTGCAATAATTCAGTGGTATTCTATAGGAAAATACCGAGAATCTTTGCCGTATTTAGCATTAAACAGTGTCTCAGATGGTGTTATTGCTGTTAACTCTAATGGCAAAATTATTCATATTAACTCTGTTGCTGAAAAGCTGATGAATGTTCAATCAGATTCTATTCTTCATAAGGATGTTTCAGAATATTTTTGTTCCAGTAGTTGCAAATTGGTGGACCAAGAACAATTTCAAATGCTGCTAAAACAGGTCAAAACTGATCCCAGCCAGGTAATTAATACACAGATTGAGTATATAGAGCCTGCAAAGCGCATCAATCTTACTACACTCCCGGTTGCAAATAGATTAGGTGAAGTGACTGAGGTTATGTTTATGCTGAATGATATTACCGAGTATGAACAGCTAAAAGATGATGTAGAGCAGTACCAGGAATTTCTTGAAAATATGGTAAAGAAACGAACCAAACAATTGAAAGATGTTAACAAGCAACTGAAGCAAGATATTAGTAAACGTAAACAGCTCGAAAAAGAACTTCTTATCCAGAAAAAATATTTTCAGGAACTGTTTGAGAATAGCAGTATGGCTGTAGCACAACTGGATACTGACAACAAAATCATCGCTATTAATGAAGGTTTTACAACATTATTTCAATATTCAAGCGAAGAAGTAGTTGGGAAACGGCTTATAGAATTAGTTGTACCTGAATCGTTAGGTAGTGAGAGCGAGTTTTTCTTTTCAAGTGGAATGAAGGGGAAAAAACCTAAAAAAGAATCAGTTAGGAAACGCAAAGACGGGAGTCTTGTTTCTGTATACGTTCATGCAGTGCCTATTTCTGTTGACAACAAGGTAGTTGGAATGTATGCAGTTTATGTGGATATTACAAATATAAAGAAAGTAGAGGAGAAACTTAAAGAAGAAGGGGCATTAATATCTTCCATGCTTGAAGCTGTTCCCCATGCAGTAATTGGCTTACGCGACCATCATATTGTGTTTGCAAATAAAAATGTAAAAAGCGTATTTGGGTGGGAAAGAGAAGAGCTAATTGGAAAAACAACAAGACTTTTTTATCGTTCCGATAAAGAATTTGAGCAAATTGGAAATGATTTTTACTCCACACTTGAAAACCATAAATATTGTGGGGAAGAGTTTCCCTGCAAGCGGAAAGACGGGAAAGATATACTATGCCGGGTATCTGCTTCAAGGATAGGAGATACACTGAAGGATAAACAAATCGTTGTGATGTATGAAGATATTACCGAGCGGAAACGGACTATTACTGAACTTCAAGAGAGTAACGAAAAACTTTCAAGTTTATTTTACAATTATCCGGCAGCCTTAGTTAACATGGACAATGATAGTCATATTCTCGATGCAAATCCTGCTTTTGAAAAACTTTTTGGCTATTCAATAGACGAAGTTCGAGGGAGAAATATTAATGACGGCATGATTCATCCTGAGGAAAAAAAAGATGAGGGGAAAAATTTGGACGAAAAGGCTTTAAGTGAAGGCTATTTGAATTATGAGACTGTCCGAAAGAGAAAAAACGGAACGTTGTTTCCTGTACTCGTATCGGGTTTGCCTATTGTAGTCAATGGCGAGATAAAAGGGGTAATGGGTGCGTATGTTGACATTACTGAACGAAAGAAATCAGAAAGAATAAAGGATGTAATTTCTAAGATTTCCGAAGCAGTTTACTCTACTAATACTCTTGATGAGTTATACGACATAATACACCAAAATGTTTCAGTTCTTATGCACGCGAATAATTTCTACATTGCAATGTATGATGAATTTTCCAAAATGCTGAGCTTTAAATATTGGGTAGACGAAACTGACCCGAAACCCAAACCGAGAGAACTCAGGAAAGGCATTACAGAGTATGTATTTAATACAGGAAAGTCACTAATTGCCGATCCAGAAGTTATTAAGGTAATGCAAAACGAAGGTAAAACAGAAATTCATGACACTCTACCTGTGTCCTGGCTTGGTGTGCCGCTTAAAGTACAGAATAAAACAGTTGGAGTGTTAGCTGTGCAAAGTTATACTGAGGGAGTTAAGTACACAGAGGATGATAAAAAGGTCCTGTCATTTGTTTCTGACCAAATCGCTTTAGCTATTGAACGAAAGAAAAACGAAGAACTAATGCTTCTTCAAAAATCTCGTTTAGAAACTCTTTTTGAAGGTGCGCCAATTGCGATTGCAATGCTTGACAAAGAAGAACGGGTGATTGATGCAAATGAAGGCTTTCAAAAGCTTTTCCGGTATTCTATTAACGAAATAAGAGGGCAATTTATTGATGATTTCATTGTTCCTAATGAACTTAAAGAAAAGACAAAGCGTGTAGAGTTTGAAGTAGAGCAAGGAAAAGTAGTCGCTTTAGAATCAATTAGACAGCGAAAAGGCGGTAGTTTGGTGAATGTGTCTATATTCGCTTATCCGATTATGTTAGGTCCTGTGATGCATGGAATCTACGCAATTTATATCGATATTACAGAGCATAAAAAAAGAGAAAGACAGCTTAGTTATATTGCTACGCATGATGCTTTAACTGGTTTACCTAATAGAGTTTATTTTGAAAATCGTTTTGCATTAGAAGTCGAGCTTTCTCGGCGTAACAATCAGAAGTTTGCTCTACTATATATTGATTTGAACGAATTTAAGAAGGTAAATGACGAGCTTGGACATGCAGTGGGAGATGTTTTACTGAAGCAGGTTGCTGACCGATTTACTGAACTTCTCAGAAAGAGTGACGTAGTTGCGCGTATGGGAGGAGATGAATTTGTATTGCTACTTCCGGAAATTACAAAAGAGAAGGAGATACACAAAATTGTCAAAAAATTCTTTAAGACTTTTAAGGAGCCGTTTATCGTGGAAGACCATAAAATTAATGTCAGTTTAAGCATAGGGGGAGTTATATTTCCTGATGACGGAACGGATAGTGTTACGCTGCTAAAAAAAGTAGATAATGCAATGTATAATGTCAAAGAGCATGGGGTGAGCACTTATCAATATTATCAGTCAGATATAGTCCTAAAAGCGGAATGACCTAAGAATGTGCTTATTAATTCTTTAGGTCGAATGGCTTATTTTTGAAAACATACCGGACATTTATTTAAACAAATTTTAAGAACGCTTGTTATGCTTAAGGAACAAAAATGTCAATCGCAATTGCAGGTTTCTATAAATTCTAAAATCTGTTCAATTGTGTTTTCTTTAAATCCCGTAAGAAGTAATTTGATTTTATAGTCGCTTCCTATGAGAGCAGTGGCAGGTATATCCACTATACCACATAGGTCAATTTCATCTTTATCAACAGTATAGATTGGTAGTGTTATCCCGGTGTCTTCTTTGAAGACCTTTATATAATTACTTCCTTCTGGAACACATAGATAAAAAGCAATGTTTCCCCCGAGGTTGCTAATACTGTTTTTTTCCTGAAGTATCTCGTATTCTTCATAACAATTTTCGCAGTAAATGCTTCCGAATGAAAGGATAACGTATTTATGAGATTTAATTTCATCATAGAGGGTTAAGGCATTTCCGTCTGTATCGATTAGCTTTAATTTGGGTATTTTAACTATTCCAGTTCTAATATTTTCCTTTTTTGCTATGCTTGAATATTTTATTTTAAAACTCAAGTAGGATTTTAAATCTTTAGTGGCAGAATATGCACCATAAAGAGCAAGCGCAACTATAATGACTATTAAAGCCTTTTTCAATATGTTTTTCATGCTACCTCCTATTTAGTTCCATTGCATTCAATTATATAAGAAGTTTGAAACATTCAAAATTTTTGGTATACTGAGTTTTTGATAGATATACTAAGTTGAAATAGATTTGTTAGTAAAAGCAGATATGTAGTTTAATAATTGCATATATTTATGTATTGAAATGTGGAGGTGATGTTAAAATAAAAAATGCAAAAGAAACAAAAGTAGAATTAACACCATTTGTTGCAAAACACTATAATGCACTTCTCAATATTTTTTCATTTGGCATCTATCCTCATTTTACTACTAAGGTAGTAAAAGAGGCAAACTTCAGAAAGGGTGATTCAGTGCTAGATTTGGGGTCAGGAACTGGAAGATTTGCCTGTCTTATAAGAAAATATATTGGCGAAGACGGCAAGTATGTTGGTATTGATCTTTCGAGAATAATGGTACAACAGGCAAGAAAGCGGTGTGAAGATTTTAAAAATATCCGTTTTCTTTTTGGAAGAATAGAGGAAGAATTATCATTAACGGAATATTTTGATAAAGTATTTATATCTTTTGTATTGCATGGATTTACACAGGAAAATCGCATAAAGATCATAAGGAATGCTTATAAACGGTTGAGAACAGGAGGAAAGCTTATTATACTTGACTATGCAGAAAAAGATGTAGATAGGGCATCACCTATTATAAAATTTCTTATTAGAAAAGTGGAGTGTCCGCTTGCCGAGAAATTTATGCAGATTAATTTGAAAGAAGTTCTTTTTAAAATCGGGTTTTCCGGTTTCAGAGAGAAATTTCATTTAAAAGGATATGTGAGATTAGAAATGTGTAAAAAAAGATGAAAGATCTCTGGCAATTTTTTAGGCAAGAAAAAAAATGGTATATTCTTATTGTGTTTATGCTTGTTCTTGTGGATAGCGCACAGGTCGCTATCCCGATTTTGACAAAAAGGGCTGTAGACGCAATAAGTGCCCAAGCAGATATCTCGCTTGTTGTGAAATATGGGTCGTATGTACTTGCGATTGCTCTTTTTATTATAATAATGCGGTATACATACAATTATATCCTGAGAAAGCTTGTATTGCAATTGGATTACGACTTGAAGACCTCTCTTTTTAATAAATATCTTACATTGCCAAAATCTTATTTTGAAAGAGAAGAAATTGGCGATCTTATGGCTCGTGTCACAAATGATACAAGGGCGATACGTTTTTTCTTGATAATGGGTTTTCTTGGCGGGCTAGACGTGTTGCTTTTGGGCGTTACTACTTTTATCATGATGTTCGTAATGAATCCTACACTTGCCATAATTGTTTCAATTCCCCTTGTTCTGCTTATTCCTCTTGCACTAAACTTTGGAAGAAAAATTCATATATATTTTAAAAATGCTCAGAGAATATTTGGCGAAATAACAGTACGGGTCCGGGAAGTAATAAGTGGAATCCGAGTTATAAAAGCTTTTACCCGCGAGGGGTTTTACCTAAAACTTTTTAAAAATGTGAACGAAGAATATATTCGAGAAAATATGAAACTTGTAAAATTAGACGAATTTTTTGATCCGATAATCGATTTTCTCATTCATATTTCTCTGTTTATACTAATGCTACTTGGGGGAAGCTTTATCATCAAAGGACGCATTTCTATGGGAACACTCGTTGCGTTTATACAATATATAGAAATATTAGCCTGGCCTATGATGGCTATTGGTTTTACTATATCGCTTTTTCAGCGGGCACGAGCATCAATGGAGCGAATACAGAATGTGCTTCAAACTATACCCGAAGTAAGAGATATAGAACCTATTCATATTGAGCACATTGAGCGGAATATCAATATCAAAAATCTTTCATTTTCATATCCTGATGATGATCGTTTTATTCTAAAAAATATTTCTTTGTCTATACATGAGGGGGAACTTATCGGTATTACCGGGCCAACGGCAGGAAGCAAAAGTACTTTGCTGTCTCTGCTTCTGAGAGTATATAATCCCCTACCTGATACAATTTTTTTTGGCGAAACGGATATACTAAAAATTCCCTTGCAAGCTTTAAGAAAGAATATTGGGTATGTGCCTCAAGCACCGTTTCTATTTGGCGATACTTTGCTTGAGAATATAAAAATAGGTAAACAGGACTCTACAATTGAGGATGTTGAAGAGGCAGCGAAAATTGCATCTATTTATGAAGACATTATGAAATTGCCTAATAGATTTGATACAATTGTTGGAGAAAAAGGGATAACACTTTCTGGCGGAGAAAGGCAGCGGGTAGCTGTTGCGCGTGCTATTCTTACAAAGAGGCCTCTTATGCTTTTTGATGACCCGCTCTCGGCTGTTGATACAGATACAGAAAAAGCAATTATCAGAAATCTCAAGACATACTTAGAAACAAACCATATCACAACATTATTAGTATCTCAGAGAGTGAGCGCTCTTACTATTATGGATCGAGTTGTGGTTCTATCGCATGGAAAAATTTTAGAAGAAGGGGCACCTGAGAAATTATTTGATGAAAAAGGATACTATTTTCACCTGTATAGAAAGCAGCTTTTGGAAGGGATGGGAGTATGAATAGAAAAATTTTAAAGAGGTTCCTTCCATACATATTGAAGTATAAACTGTTTTTATCTGTCTCGTTTGTTATGCTATTTATTGCCACTGTTTCTGCTGCAGTACTTCCGTATCTATTAAAACAATCAATAGATGAATTTGTTGCTGCAAAGGATTTTTTGGGTTTGGTACGAATTTCTGCTTTATTTCTTGGTATAAGTGGAATACGTTTTGTCTCTAAAATGATTCAAATTTATTTTACAAATCTTACCGGGCAGAGAGTAATGCGGGATTTAAGGATAGATCTATTTAAGCACTTAGAGTCTTTTGCTGTTTCATTTTTTTCTAGAGAACCATCAGGCAAGATAATAACAAGAATTACAAATGATGTCGAAAATATGAATGAACTACTTTCTGCGGGAGTCGTTGCTCTATTTGGAGATTTTGCGACCTTGCTATTTGTTATCGTCTTTATATTCTTTATTAACGTAAAGTTTGCGCTTCTGGTTATTATACCGCTTCCTATAGCAATTGTATCGGCATTATTTTTAGGAAACAAACTGGAAAGGTTGTATGAGAAGGTGAGAGATTATGTAGTAAAAATGAATATAGAGATGCAAGAAAATTTATCCGGTATTATATTGGTACAGGCATTCAACGTGGAGCAAAGAAGCCGTAAAAAGTTTGGCAACATTGCAGCGGGATATCGAAGAACATTTCATATAGCTCAAATGACAAGCATACAACTCAGGCAGGTTATAAACATACTTTCCTACATATCCATTGCCATTGTGATAATAGCCGGAGGTATTTTTACATTGAAAGGTGCAGCTACAATTGGTACAATCATGGCATTTCTTGTATACGTTGATTATCTTTATCGTCCTCTCAGAGGCATTGCGGAGAAATTTTCTATTCTTCAAAATGCAATTGCTTCTATGAACAAACTAAATGATTTTTTTGAGGAGAAAGAAATCATAAAGGCCTGCAAAAACCCAGTACAGCATGAGATTAGAGGTGATTTGGTGTTCAAAGATGTCAACTTCTCTTATGACAAAAAGACACCTACTTTAAGAGATATTAATTTACAGACAAAAGCAGGAGAAAAGGTTGCCCTCGTAGGGTTAACTGGCGCAGGCAAGTCAACAATTGCAAACCTCGTGCTACGATTCTATGATGCAGACAGTGGGACAGTAATGGTGGATAAGATAAATGTGCAGCGATATGACATAAGACAGTTACGTTCCCGTATGGCAATGGTTTTACAGCATGTTTTCATTTTCAAAGGGACTGTCAGGGATAATATTACTCTGGGCAATCATGATATAACAGAGGAGCAACTTATTGCTGCTGCAAAGAAAATTGGAGTACACGATTTCATCATGAAATTTGCTAACGGTTATGATACAGAACTTTCAACAGAAGGAGGAAACATCTCGCAAGGAGAGCGGCAACTTATATCCTTTACTCGCGCACTTGTGTATAATCCACGCATTTTACTTTTGGACGAAGCTACAGCATCTATTGATACTGCGACAGAAGAGCTTATTGAGAGAGGAATTAAGGAAATAATGGAAGGTAGAACATCTATCGTTATTGCTCATAGATTGTCTACTATAATAAATTCTGACAGGATATATGTGATTAATAGAGGGAAAGTAGCAGAACAAGGTACACATCAAGAATTAATGAAACAAAAAGGTTTATATTTTGAACTGTATACCACGCAATTTGAGAAAGTTTAGGATATTTTTGTTTATTTGCTTTGAATATGAAAGCGAGGGCTAAATGATTTTAGGAGCACATGTTTCGATTGCAGGTGGGGTTTCAAATGCACCACTACGTGCAAAACATATTGGGTGCGATACAATGCAGATCTTTTCAAAAAATCAAATGCGGTGGCATATTCCACCTCTGGACAAAAGTGAGATTGAAAAATTTCATAGCAATATTAAAGCAACAAAAATTATCCCCGGAACAGTGCATTCTTCGTATCTTGTAAACCTTGCAGCTCCCGATGATACAACACATCAAAAATCAATATTAGATTTGTCAAAAGAATTGGAACGAGCTGAGATCCTTGGTATTCCATATGTTGTTTTTCATCCTGGTGCTCATAAAGGTAAAGGCGAAAAATATGCGCTGGACAAGATTATTAATAGTATCGATAAGATTTTTGGGCTAAGCAAAGCTAAAACTACAATGCTTCTCCTCGAAACAACCGCAGGAGAGGGAACAAATATCGGATACAAATTTGAACATCTTGCATATATCATGCAGCACTCTGGCATTCCGGAGAGAATTGGTATTTGTGTTGATACCTGCCACATATTTGCTGCAGGGTATGATATAAGAGATAAAAGTGCTTATAACGAAACAATTAATGCAATTGAAGAGATTATCGGATTAAATCGATTAAAAGCAATACACCTTAATGATTCTGAAAGAAAATTAGCCTCGCGTGTCGATAGACATGCAGAGATCGGGATGGGAGAAATCGGGTTAAAGGCCTTTGAGTTTTTTGTAAACGATGAACGTCTGAAAGAAATATTGGGAATTTTAGAGGTGCCTGGCGATGAATCGGGATATAAAAAAAATCTTCAAATACTGAGGAGTTTAATAAAATAATTATTTGTGTGCTCTAACGGTATTTTCATCTACTCTACTTTTTATAATATCAGAGCAAGAGGTTATGCAAATGTGTGCAGACTAATTTCCGGCATCGGGCAGTTTCCTTTCCTTTATTCTATTTTTCTTGTCAACAAATATTATGGTGGGCCTGAAGCTTTCTAGCTCTTTTTCATCTATCATTGCATAGGATACTATTATAATAATATCACCTGTTTCTCCTTTTCTTGCTGCAGCACCGTTTAATTCTATACAACCGGAGCCTTTTTCTCCGTACAGCACATATGTAGAGAAACGCTCGCCATTGAAAATATTGTATATGTCAACTTTTTCAAATTCTTTCAGGTTCGCCTGTTCTGCAAGATCTCTATCTATTGTGATACTTCCCTCGTAGTTTAAATCTTTTCTTGTAATGCATGCCCGGTGTATTTTTGATTTAAGCATTATTCTTTGCATCTATAATCACCTCTATATTGTCAATAAGTCTTACCTTTCCAAAATATGCAGCAACTGCGATGAGTATATTTCTATCCACATAGTAGAGGTCTTTAAGCGTGTACAGGTCTACAATTGATACGTAATCAATTTTTTTCAACTTTTTTTTACTTTGAATCATGTTTTTCATTGTCTGGATGATTTTGCTGCTGTTCTTTTCTCCATTTAAGATTATTTCTTTTCCTTTTTCTAAGGCTTGATAAAGAACTATTGCGTCTCTTCTTTCCTCTTCTGTGAGATGTTTATTTCTTGAACTCATTGCAATCCCATCCTTTTCACGCACAATTGGGCAGGATACAATTTTTACATCAAAATTCAAATCTCTACACATCTTTTCGATTACTCTAAACTGCTGATAGTCCTTTTTTCCAAAGTATGCCCTATCGGGATTTACAATTTTGAAGAGTTTTAAAACAATAGTTGTTACACCTCTAAAATGTGTTGGTCGAGACTTTCCGCAGAGGTTTTTTGTAAGCTCTGCAACTTCTACATAGGTTTGATACTCTGCTGGATATATTTCCTTTATTGTGGGAATAAATATTACTGTAACTCCTTCTTTCTTAAGTTTTGCAGAATCCCCTTTTTCATCACGTGGGTATTGATCCAGGTCTTCTGTTGGTGCAAACTGCGTAGGATTTACAAAAATACTTGTAACTACCGTATCATTTTCTTCTTTTGCTTTTCTTACAAGTGAGAGATGCCCTTCGTGCAGATACCCCATTGTTGGTACAAAACCTATTGACTTTCCGTTTTCTTTTATTTTTTTAGAGAATTCTTTCATTTCTTCTATTGTTCTTATAATTTGCATACTATTCTTCCTTTTTCTTTGCGTGAAAAACATGTTCTTCAGATGGGAACTTTTGTGTTTTTATGTCTTCTATATATTCGCTTACAGCATTTTTAATTTCTTCATATAGATCTCTATATTTTTTTACAAAGCGCGGGGTAAACGTAGGATCCATTCCAAGTATATCAGTTACTACAAGAATCTGTCCATCACAAAATCTGCCTGCCCCAATTCCTATTGTAGGAATTGAAACCGATTCTGTAATTTCTTTTCCAACTTCTTCTGGCATTCCTTCAAGTATGATACTAAAAGCACCTGCTTCTTCCAGTGCTTTCGCATCAGTTATCAGCCGTTCCTTTTTCTTTTCCGTTTTTCCTTGTATTTTGTATCCGCCAAATAGATTTACGGATTGAGGAGTGAGCCCAATGTGTCCCATCACAGGGATACCGTAGAAAACAAGTTTTTCTATAAGAGGAGCAATATTTTCTCCACCTTCGAGTTTTATTGCTTCTGCCCCTTCTTTTAAGAATAATCCTGCATTTCTTATTGCATCTTCTTGAGATGTTTGATATGAGAGGAAGGGCATATCCCCAACAACAAGTGCTCTTTTTGCTCCTCTTTTCACAATTCTTGTATGATACAACATCTCTTCCATTTTTACAGGTATTGTTGAACTCAGCCCCTGGATGGTTGTACCTACAGAATCTCCCACAAGGATAATATCAATTCCTGCTTCATCCAGTATTCTTGCAGTGAGAAAATCATATGCTGTAAGAGCAGTTATTGCTTTCATTCCTTTAAAGTGTTTTAATTTTGGAACGGTAATTTTATCCATCGTTTAATACCTTCCTTATTCCTTCAATTTTTTCGTTATCCAATCCTCTTTCTTTTGCTATCTTTAGTGTAGCAAAAGCGAGACTTTTGTAAATATCTTTTAGCAGGGGATCTTTGATATTTTTTAGATGGAGTTGTATAGTTTTTATGTCTCCTCTGAGAATCGGTCCTGTAAGTGCCTGAGTGCTTCCCTTTTCCTTTACATTGTTCAAAACGCCTTGAAGCAGCGAAAGAAGCGCATTTTTTGCTTCTATTTCGCTAAATCCAATGGGGCGAAGAAGATTTTCTGAAAGGTTAAAGAGTGTCACGGTATAATTTGCTGTAATTGTTGCAGCAAGATGATATATTGGTTTATCTGCTGTTTTAATTCTGATAAGTGTTCCATTAATTTTTTGTATGATTTTTTCTATTTCATTTACAGCAGTTTTATCTCCCTCTACCGCAAAGAGTGTTTTTGAGAGAGTTTTTACAGAAAGCAAAGGGTCTGCAAATGGTTTAAGCGGATGTACCGAGCATGTTCTTGCCTCGAGAAACTCCAGAATTGAAGAAGGAAATGCACCGCTTAAGTGGGCAACTATTTTCTCCTTACTTACTACATTTTTGATGTTCTTTGCCACATTCTCTATCTCTGAGTCTGGAACTGAGAGAAAAATTACATCACTTTGTTCTGCACATCGCTGTATTGATGTAGAAATACCCCCAGAAATTGTTGCTGCTTTTTCTGCGCTCTGCATGCTTCTACTTGCAATAAAAACATTGAAGCCTGCTTTTTTAAACGCAATTGCAAGTGTAGTTCCTACTTTTCCTGCTCCAATAATTCCTATATTCATGCATCCAGTATAAAGAGATTAAAAAAAAATGGAATAGCATGCTAAAAAGTATTTTTGTTGGAGTTATTCCCTCGGCAGTTTGCTGAAGTATGATCTACCTCTTAGGTTGGGGAGGTGAGACGAAACAAATGTTATTATTTGAAAAAATTTTGCAAAACACTATAATTTTTTGGAGGAAAATGTGATTAAGGAAAACGTTCAAAAAATCTTTAAGGAAATACCAGAAGATGCATTGCTTGTCGCAGCTGTCAAATCGCGTTCTATTAAGGAAATCAAAGAAGCAGTCGATGCCGGTGTAAAAATTATCGGGGAAAATTATCTGCAGGAAACGGAAAAATTGTTTCCATACATTGGGCATATTGTTAAATGGCATTATATTGGCTCTATTCAAAAAAATAAGATAAAAAAAATTGTTGAAATTTTCGATATGATAGAAACAGTTGACTCTGTTGATGTTCTCCGGGGAATCGATAGGCGGGCAAAAGGCATAGGCAAAATAATGCCGGTTCTTATTGAAGTAAACAGTGGTAAGGAGGAGCAGAAAAGCGGTGTATACCCAGAACAAGCCGGACAATTGATAGATGCAGCTGCTCCATTTAAAAATGTGTTAATTCAAGGGCTCATGACAATGGGGCCATTTGTAAACGATCCAGAAAAATTGCGCCCTTATTTTAAGCTTACAAAAGAGCTTTTTGACTGTCTCAAGGCGCGTGAAACGAAAAATGCTCAAATGAAATATCTATCAATGGGGATGTCGGATTCATATAAGATAGCAATACAGGAAGGAGCAAATATTGTGCGAATTGGCACATTGATCTTTGGACCAAGACATGACAGATAAAGCGCAGTTTTAGTAAATATTTTGAAATATGGTTATTTTCGGAGTTTTGTGGCAAGTTGACCGCAGGCAGCAGAAATATCTGGCCCCTTTGATTTTCTCAGTGTAGCCCGTATACTATTTTTTTGCAGGTATCTAAGAAACATATTCTCTTTTTTTGATACTTTAAATTTAACGTGCGGAACTGGATTGTATCGAATTAGATTTACTTTTACAAATTTAAGCTTTTTCAAAAAATTGACTAAGCTTTGTACATCGCTGATGGTATCATTCACTTCCTTTAATAATAGATATTCAATCGTAATGGTATTACCTGTCTTGCGAGTATAGTAATTAATGGCCTTTCTTAATTCTGTTAAGGTATATTCTTTTAGTCCTGGCATTAGAAAATCTCTTTTGCTTTGTTCGCCTGCATGTAAGGAAATTGCAAGACGTATAGATGCTATTTGATCTGTGAGCTGATAAATTTTCCCAGGAATGCCAGAGGTGGAAATTACTATTTTTCTTCTTCCGAGTGTTCTCCCATTTTTGTCAGAAATAATTTCAATTGCTTTTTTAACATTATCATAGTTGAGAAGTGGCTCTCCCATTCCCATAAATACAACATTGTTTATTTTGGTTATTTTATCGATCTGAAGAAATTGTTCAACGATTTCTTCCGTCGTCATGTTTCTTAGCAGTCCCATTTGACCTGTGGCGCAAAATTTACATCCTAGCGGGCACCCTATTGATGAGGAAATACACAGGGTGTTTCTCATTTTACCATATTGATTACTTTCGTGCATGAAAACAGTTTCTACAAGGCTTTTATCGGGTAATTGGAATAAGTATTTTGTGCTTCCATCTTTAGATTCATATTTTGAAATGATTTTAAATGAATAAATATAAAAGGTATTGGTCAGCGTTTTTCTTAAAGATTTTGGCAGAGTTGTAATGTCATGGAAACTCTCCTTTTTTTCTCTGTATATTGAATGAAATAGCTCATTAGCGCGGTATTCAGGCTCATGAATTGAAAGAAAGTATTCTTTCAATTCATCTAAATTCAAATTTTTTATATCTTTCTTCAATTTTTATCCTTATCAAACTTTATTTTTTCTCCAATTTTTCGTTCATTCCCTTTTAAGAGTCTTTTAATGTTTTCGCGGTGCGAAATTTTGACAAGTAATACAATTATTAAACTAGACAATATAATCGTTTTGTCTGCATGGAACAGAATAAGAAATATAGGAAAAAAGCAGACAGAAACAATCGAAGCTAGTGAAACATATCGTGTCAGGAGTATTATAAGGAAAAATACGCCTCCGGATAGTAATCCAGTATAGATCGATATGGCCCCGATGATACCATATGCTGTTGCTACTCCCTTTCCCCCTTTAAAGTGAGGCATAAAAAGAGAATAATCATGCCCTATTATGGCCATAATCCCTAAGGTTATTGCAAGTGATGGAGAATTCAAAAAATATTTTCCTATAATCACAGCCAAAAACCCTTTTGCAAAATCTAATAAAAACACGGCAATAGCCGCTTTATTTCCTACTACTCGCTGTACATTTGTCATTCCAATGTTTTTGCTGCCGTACTTAGTAATATCAATGTGGTAAAATTTTTTACATATAATATACCCATTGGGTATAGAACCAAGTAAGTAAGCAACGATACTTAATAACACTATTTTTGCCATCTTATTTACATCCTTTCTTCTTGTTTATTATAATTTTATATAAAATTCTGTCAATTCTCATCGCTCATTGTCTGTTATTTACTCTGCCTAATATGACTACTCGAATTTTGAAATACAGCAAATATACGGGAAAACACTTGACATGAATTGCAAAATTGCTATCATTAAACATCATATTTTAAACAAGGAGGATTTTATGAAAAAACAACCACCAGAAAGAGTATCACAGAATGAAATTATCTTTAAGGTTGAAGAATTAGAGCCCTTATTAAGTCCACCACCAATGGATTTAAAACCGTGGACTCCAATGTATCTTGAACTAAAAAACGGATCAAAATTAGTGATAAGACAGATGAGAAAAGAAGAAGCTCCTGCCCTACTGCCATTCATTAAAAAATTTATGGAAGTAGATCATGATTTTTATGACATTGTCGGAGCAAGAGTTTATGCAGAGATTTTGGGATGGTATCGTAACAGGTTAAAAGATCCCTATATGTTTGTTGGTATAGTTGACGGAGAACTTGCTGCAATAGCAAATGGAAGAGTTATGGATGAAGAGATTAATATAAGTCTTCATACAATGGCATTTAAAAGAGGGGTAAAAGCAGGTGCTGCCATGTATTATGCAAAATGCTACTATGCTTTTGAAGTCCTTGAACAAAATGAATTCTGGGCAACATACGAAAGTTATAATGGATTTAAGAGATGGGGAATTGGAATGGCGCAACCATCTTACCCATGGCCGGAATATCAGCATGAATTAGGTGGCGCAAAAGTATTTTATATAACAAAGAAATACTGGGACACTTCGATTAAAAAATATCTTGAAGATTATCTCGGTACTACATTTAAATCACCAGTACCAGAAGACCTCTTAAAATCTGCTGAGAATTTTAAGATTCCTTCTGAACCCAATGTATAAAAGTGTTGTTGAACTACAGACCGAGAATTAATTCTTGGCCTGTTTATTTTTAGGGAGGCAAAAGTGGTGATAGCAACGCATGCACAAATTGTTTCGATAGGAAGTAGTGTTCCTTTGCGTGATACTGTTTTTACTATTCATTCAACGTTTGAACGGGTTGCCAATCTTTTATATTCTGGCGGTATTGTATCTGCTGTGACGGAAGATATTGGCGGAGGGCCTAACAATATCGTTATAAATGGATTTAATTTTCTAAATCTGAAAGAAGCGCAGATTATCAACGATGAGCTTATCTTAAATAATACAAAAATACCTTTATTACAAGTCTCTAAGTATGATTCTACGGTTAAGCTTGACGCTTCAAAGAAAACGACTTTTTTGTCTGGGTTGCAAATTTTTGAAAGAATTTTGGTAAAACACGCACATCCATTGAGTAGTGTATTTTTATTGGATGACAGGCGAAAAAGTTTCTTTATTACTCCGTTTGAAAAGAATTTAAGAAATCAACTTGATGCAGGAGTTACTGAGATATTAAACGGTAAACTATCTTCCGTAAGCAAACTGAAGGGGATAGGTCTTGGTTTTACTCCTCAAGGCGACGATCTCATCAATGGTATGCTTCTTGCTATGTATGTGTATCAGCTTTTGACAGATTATTCTACTGCTCATATACGCGAGGGAATATATCGTCTTGCAAGGAGTAAAAATGTTATTTCCGATACATTTTTGTATTTTTCAGCTAAGGGAGAATTTTTCGAACGGTTTAAAAATCTTATCCATGCATTTTTTCAAGATAAGGAATCAGTTATTAACGCCACTATGCGATTACTTGCCATTGGAGAAACATCTGGAGCAGATATTGGAACTGGATTTATCCTGGCGAGCAAAGAGGCATTTAAAAAATCTACAAATGGAGGTGTATTAATATGGTAGTAAAAGGAATTCTTAAAGAAGGGGAATATTATGATTCTGTTACGCTTATGCTTGTTGCAAGGGACGTGTTAGCACTGGAAGGGGTAGAAGATGCTGCTGTTGTAATGGGAACTGAGCAAAATAAATCAATTCTTGAGACATCTGGGATTCTTCTCGATATGTTTAAGAATGCAATAGATTCAGATTTATTGATAGCAGTAAAAGCGAAGGATGAGGCAATATGCGATGCTGCAATTCAGAAAGCAAAGGAACTTCTTATATCAAGGCATTCAAAAATGCAGGAAACCGGCGAGTATATGCCAAAAAGCCTTGAGGGTGCTGTGGATTTTCTGCCTGATGCGAATATGGTTATTATTTCGTTAGCGGGGAAATATGCAAGTGATGAGGCCATGAAAGCTCTCAAGAAAGGTCTTCACGTAATGCTGTTCTCAGACAATGTATCAATTGAGACAGAAATTGAGTTAAAACAATACGGAAAAGAACATGGTCTTTTAGTTATGGGTCCTGATTGCGGTACTGCAATTATAAATGGAGCTCCTCTATGTTTTGCAAATGTGGTTAATCGGGGTGATATTGGGATAGTTGCTGCATCTGGCACGGGACTCCAGGAAGTAAGTGCTGTCATTTCGAACGAGGGGGCTGGAGTATCCCAAGCGATAGGAACTGGCGGAAGAGATGTAAAGAAAGATGTCGGTGGGATTATGTTTATTGAAGGAATTAAAGCACTGGAAGAAGATCCTGAAACAAAATACATAGCACTCGTTTCTAAGCCGCCACATCCTGGAGTATTAGAAAAAGTGGCATCTCTTATTAAGACAGAGATAAAAAAACCTGTCGTAGGAATTTTTCTTGGTGGTGACCCAAAGATAGTTGAGGAAGCAGGAGCGATTCCAGCAAATACTCTTGAGGAAGCTGGTCTTATAGCAGCCTCTTTCTCAAAAGGAAAATCAATGGATGAATTCAAACAATTATTAGAGGCAAGGGAGAAGGAGCTTTTAAACCTTGCTGAAAAAGAATCAAAAAATAAAACAGCTACTCAAAAGTTTGTAAGAGGTCTTTATACTGGAGGGACGCTGTGTGACGAGGCAATGCTTATATCTCGTACAATTATAGGGGAAGTTTACGGCAATGCTCCGCTTAATCCGCAATTTAAGCTGGAGGATTCATGGCGCAGTAAGGAGAACACATTTGTCGATTTAGGTGAAGATGAATTTACTGTTGGACGTCCTCATCCTATGATTGATTTTACCTTGCGTAACAAGAAAATTCTTGAGGAGGTAAATGATAAAGAAGTCGCAGTGATACTCCTTGATGTTGTGTTAGGTTATGGTTCTAATATGCAACCAGGCGATGAACTAAATCCAATTATTAAACAAGCAAAAGAAATTGCAGAAAAAGAAGGTAGGAACATCACATTCGTGTGCACTATTACGGGAACAGATAAAGATCCACAGGGAAGAGGAAAGGTAAAACAGCAACTTGAGGATGCTGGGGCTCTTATTATGCCATCTAATGCGGCAGCGTCAAAGCTTGCTTCATATATTGTCAAAAACCTTGGAGGTGTAAAATGAGAAAAATTTCGGATCTCTTTAAACAGGAATTACAGGTAATTAATATTGGCCTTGTTTCTTTTAAAGAAAGTTTAGAAGATGTGGGAGTCAAAGTTATTCAGGTTGACTGGAGACCGTCTGCAGCTACGGATGATGAAACAAAGGATGCCCTTCAGAAGTTATTGGGCTCAAAATAAAATAATAAAGGGAGCGAAAAAAGATGAATAAAGAAGAATTTATCAAATTATTAGCCGAAGCAAAAATGTATGATTTAACACAGCCTCTCAGTATTCATACTCCACCGTGGCCAAGTTACATGCCGCTTGGCATACAGTATTTTAAAAGAATAGCAGGTGCACATATGGGGCAGGGTGCAAATGGGCAGATTATTACTTCGAGCAACCATGTAGGCACACATATGGATGGTGAAATACATTTCTTTAGCTCTGGCCGCCCAATTGGTAAAGTGCCTCTTAATGAATGGGTAGGACCTGGAGTGGTAGTAGATATTTCTGACGAGGTAGGAGATTATGATTTATATACGCCAGAAATGCTGATGAAAAAAGCTGATATTAGAAAAGGTGATATTCTTATTATTAACACTGGATATCATCGTTATGCATGGGATCAGCCGGCATCTGATGAGGTGCGTTATATGGTTAAACATCCTGGTCCAAGTCCTGAATTTGCAGATTGGGCATTGGATATGAAATTCAAATGGATTGGTGTTGATTGTGGCAGTGCAGACCATCCTATGAATACTATTTTAAAAGATTGGCATCCTGGATTGTTTAAGGAAGCAGAAAAAAAGCTAAAAGAAAAATACGGAAAAACATGGGAAGAAAT